>JBJEDP010000166.1:0-5932 GCA_051872175.1 Candidatus Limisoma sp. | reverse complement strand
TGGAGTCCCGTATATCAACACATCATCCCATATAGACATACAATCTACATCCATATCAATATATTTGTTTGGAAATTGAATTCCTTGCAAAACTTGATTCGTTTTGATGTATTTCTTTTTGTAGCCTCCTATGATTAAATCGCAATCCGAACTGTCGGTTATTAAATCCTCAAGAAAACTTTCAGCAAAGAAATCGTCAGAATCCAAGAAAGAAATCCATTCGCCATTACATAAATTGATACCCAGATTGCGTGCAGCACTTACGCCTTTATTCTCTTGATGTTTGACAATTATACGAGAATCTGACATTGCAAATCTTTCACATATTGCTAACGAGTCATCCGTACTACCATCATCTATAATGATGAGTTCAAAATTAGTGTAGGTTTGAGACAATACACTTTCAATGCAACATTTAATAGTTGCACTTGCATTATAGACAGGTACAATGATAGAAATTAACGACTTCATATTGAATCTATGTTTTACCAGTTCCTATGCATAATTTTATAAATAAACGGATAAACTCCTATTACGGATAAAGCGAAAATAAACCTTAATGTCAAAGGGATGCCTGATGTAAATGGATACCGCATATTAATCTCCGGATAAACGGAAAGCCACTTTTTATAGTATTTCTTTGGTTGTTTCATAAAAAGCTGCCATAAAAAAACTCGAGCACTGTTTTTCAACACAACAATTTCGTTGGTATATTTTTTATCCAAATTGCAATTCTTCAAATATTCCAATATAGCATCTATATTCTCACAAGCCTGCTCGCAACGCTTAATACAGGACGACTCATCCGCACTTCTGCATATTGAATTTTCATTTTTGTAATAGTAATATAGCGGGCTTTCTAAATAGACTATATTTGTGCATTTATGCATAAACTGGACATTATAAGCAACGTCCTCAAACATATGTGCAGTTGGGAAAAAGTCTAATGAATGATATATGTGTGAAGAGACAAGTTTGTTGCATAAACTATCGTATATTGAGCTTTTTAATACGACTTGAAGCAAATCGGTATTGACGTCCAAATTTTGTGTTACAATTTTGTGATTCTCCCCATCCGATACATACCAATCGCAAATGACCATGTCTGAATTATCGGCTATCGCTTTTTCGTACAAAAGTTGATACATTTCCTTATCCACCCAATCGTCGCTATCGCAATGAATGATGTATTCCCCTCGAGCTGCTTTTATGCCGTCCTCACGCGCCTTGGCTGCTCCCAGGTTTTTCGGCTGATTGATAATGCGAACTTGTTCCTTGCGCTGCGGATAGCGCGACAACACCTCTGAAAGTATCGTCATAGAATTGTCGGGCGTGCAATCGTTTACGAAGATATATTCGATATCGTCCAACGTCTGCTCAAACAAACTAACTGCACAGCGTTCGATATACGCTTCTACATTATATATCGGAACAATAACACTTACTTTTGGATTGGTTTTTGTCATCTTTTCAATCTTTTATTTACGAATCGGCGGAGGAAGGCGGTGAAGCCGGGGGCGAGGAGGGTGAAGGTCGCGACTGAGGCGGCGGTGACAATGGCGGTGAAGGCGATGGCGTCGAATATCCAGCCGAGCCAGGTGTGATGCCAGCCGTAGCCGTCGAGGGCTGTGCCGATGAGTCGCCCGAGGGCAAACGCTGCCGCTATGGCTATCGCTGCCGCTAACAGGTTGCGCACAAAAAGTAGCACATATCGCCATATGCTGACTCTAAATCCTTTGGTATAGAGGAAAATTGGCTTCCAAATGTGTATAATGATTGCCGTCGACACGAGTGGACCCATCAACACGCCGGGGAGTCCCCAAAGCGAGCCGAACGTCATCGCCGAAGCGATAAAGAGGATTGTCTCGGTGGCAGGCGCCCAAATGTCGTAGAACAGCCCGTAGCCGTTGATGAATTGGTCGGTTGTGCCGCGTAGCACGGCGAGGAAGAACTGCAAGCAGACGAGCGCTACAATGAGGTCGGGCAGCACGAGGCTGTCGCCGAGCCAGAGGCGCACAAACGGCGAAATGAGCACGTAGATGCACGCCGTGAAGATGGCTGCCACACAGAATCGAATCGAAAAGAGTTCGCGGTAGAAACTCATGATTTTTTCGCGATTGCCCTCCGGAATGAGGTTGCCCACCCCGGCGGTTGTGCTGTCGAGGATGCCCGAGATGAACATGCGCACGCGGTCGCTGATGAGCGTGTAGTTGCCGTAGATGCCCACAACGGGCAGCGAAACGTAGGCGTAGACGAGCATCGGCGTAATCTGGAACTGCACGAACGCGGCGATTTTGTGGACGAAAAGTTGTTTGATATATTTGCCGATTTCGGGATATTTCTTGAAGAGCCCCCTACCGAGACGCACTTCGGCGGCAAGCCAAGGATAGGTTTTGGCGATTTTGCGGTTGAGGATGATGGAGTTGGCAATTCCGGCAAGGATTTCGATAGCGAAAAAGAGTATGAAATTCTTGAAATAAAGAGCCAACGCCATCTGAATAAGCACTTTGGCGCTCGTCGTGATTTGGAAATAGCCGGTCACGACGTAGTTGCGCTGGTCGGCGGCGAGGAGCGTGATTTTATAGTTCACGAAGTAGCCGAGCAGCGAGGCAGCGAGGAACGCGTAGTAGCCGAAGTAGATGACGGGCAGCGAGAACGGCGTGTCGGCAAAGATAAGCGGCAAAAATGCCGACAGCACGATGCCGGCGCCGAGGATAACGAGCCCGATGCAACGGTAGAGGAAGCCGAAAACGGAGATAATCTCGTTGATGCGGCTGCGGTCGCCGTCGAAGAGCGGTTTGTAGAGCACGTAAGCAATCGCCGTCGACACACCGAGTTCGGCAAGGTTGAGAAATCCGAGCAAGCTCTGCAGCGCACCTGTCAAGCCGACGAAATCGATGCCGAGTCGGTCGATAAACACCTTACGCGTAAAGAAAGCCACGGCGAGTGCCACGAAATAGCACGCCGTGTTGACTTTAGCGTTCAGCAGGCTCTTTTGTGTGCGCGATTCGGCAGCCATAGCGGATTAACGGTTTCCGTACATTTCGTCGTAATATTTAAGGTAGTCGCCCGAAGTAACGCGGTCGGTCCACTCCTGGTTGTCGAGATACCAGCGGACGGTACGTTCGATGCCCTCTTCGAACTGCAGGCTGGGCTGCCAACCGAGTTCGCGTTGCAGCTTGCGGCTGTCGATGGCATAGCGCAGGTCGTGGCCCTTGCGGTCGGTGACGTAGGTAATGAGGTCGAGCGACGCGCCTTCGGGGTTGCCGAGCAGGCGGTCGACGGTTTTGATGATTACCTTTATGATGTCGATGTTTTTCCACTCGTTAAAGCCGCCGATGTTGTACGTGTCGGCAACCGTGCCGCGGTGGAAAATCAGGTCGATAGCCCGCGCGTGGTCTTCAACGAAAAGCCAGTCGCGCACGTTCTCGCCACGACCGTAAACAGGCAGCGGCTTGCGATGGCGGATATTGTTGATAAACAGCGGGATAAGCTTCTCGGGGAACTGATACGGACCGTAGTTGTTCGAGCAGTTTGTCACGATTGTCGGCATGCCGTAAGTGTCGTGGAAAGCGCGCACGAAGTGGTCGGACGACGCTTTCGACGCGGAATATGGACTGTGCGGGTTGTATTTAGTCGTTTCGAGGAAAAACTCGGAGCCGTAGGCGTGATGGTGCTGCGACGAAGCGGCGGTAGTAAACGGCGATTGGATGCCCTCGGGATTGGTCATTTCGAGCGCGCCGTAGACCTCGTCGGTCGAGATGTGGTAGAACAGTTTGCCGTCGTAGCCCTCGGGCAACGATTCCCAGTAGGTTTTGGCAGCCTGGAGCAGCGACAGCGTGCCCATGACGTTGGTCATGGCAAACGCGAACGGGTCGCGAATCGAGCGGTCGACGTGGCTTTCGGCAGCGAGGTGAATGATGCCGTCGACGTTGTATTTGCGCATTATCGCCGAAACCGCCTCGAAGTCGCAAATGTCGGCGCGTTCGAACGAATAGTTGGGCGCCGCTTCGACATCTTTGAGGTTCTCGAGGTTGCCCGCGTAGGTGAGTTTGTCGAGGTTAATAATGTGATACTCAGGATATTTATTTACGAACAGCCGCACGACGTGCGAGCCGATAAACCCGGCACCGCCGGTGATTATGATGTTGCGTTTTGCCATTATGATTGTTGGGATTGTAAGTTTTTAATGCAGATTTTGAGCGAGTCGGTCCAGTACGGGACGTCGACGCCGAAGACGGATTTGATTTTAGTCTTGTCGAGCACGGAATAGCTCGGGCGAACCACACGGCTTGGAAATTCGTCGCTATGGCACGGACTGATGTTGCAAGCGGTGTGCCCGGCATATTCGGCAATCATTTTCGTAAAGTCGAACCACGAGCAAACGCCCTCGTTTGAGAAATGGTAGATGCCGTCGTTGCCAACGTACTTGCGGTGCTCGACGATGTCGAAAATCGCACGGGCGAGGTCGAGAGCGTAAGTCGGCGAACCGACTTGGTCGAACACGACGTTCAGGCTCGGACGTTCAGCCGTGAGTGAGAGCATCGTTTTGACGAAGTTTTTGCCGAATTCGCTGTAAAGCCAAGCCGTGCGGATGATGACGTGTCGGCAGCCGATGCGCGCGATGGCTTGTTCGCCGTGAAGTTTCGTCAATCCGTATACGCCTGTAGGATTCGCCGGCAGGTCTTCGCGGCAGGGCGTGTTATAGTTTGCGCCGCCGAACACGTAGTCGGTCGACACGTGGATGAGCACGCCGTCGACGTCGCGCATCGCTTGCGCAAGGTTTTCGACAGCCGTAGCGTTGAGCGTTTCGGCAAACTCGGCATCGTCTTCCGCCTTGTCGACGTTAGTGTAAGCGGCACAGTTGATGATAGCACCGATTTTGTGTCGGCTGACAGCGTCGGCGACAGCCGCAGCATCGGTAATGTCGAGTTCGGCGACGTCGGTAAATATGTAATTGTCGGCGGAATTCGCCGCCACGATACGCATTTCGTTGCCAAGTTGTCCGTTGGCTCCGGTTACGAGAATATTCATAATGTTACTTTTTTGAAAGTTGCGCAAAACGCTGCTTAATGCCGCATTTTGCCCGGTCGTAGAGTTTTGCCGCCAAGATTGGCAAAGCAAGACCTGCGATAGTATATAATATCCAAAAATATTGATTGTTGTCGGCAATTATCGGGAAATCCGCCAATCGATTTATCGGGAGATCGTAGACTGCAATTTTAAGCAGGTCGACGACACGGAATGCAAAGAATTGCAGCAAAAGTATCGGCATGGCGTACTCTCCGATATAAGAAAGCGCCGCGAGTGCCTTGCCGCGAAGCATTTGGCAGAAATAAATAATCGCGAATGCCATAAGCATGATTGTAAAGAAATACCTCGGCAGATTCCACCAAGTGGTGTTGAAATTGTCGTCGTATCCCCAAACCGCCCAACACGACAGCGCCGTAAAGACGGCAACGGTAAACCAATTGCCCAATCTGCGCCAAGGAGTGCGTGCAAAGACGTATCCGCAAAGGTAAATAGCCGTTGCGAGCAGCGTTTTGGGATAGAGTGTCTCGATTTGCGCAAGATACGGTATGTTGTAGAAATTCGTAGCCACAATCAGAACCAACAGAGCCACCGGAAGCATCACGGCAGGATGGTAGGCGTCGCCGAGCAGCCACTGCGACAGTTTGACGGCAGCGAAGGCAAACAGCGTGGCGTAGAGCAGCTCTTTGAGAAACCAAAAGCAACCGAGCAGATTGTCGCGCTCTTGCATCGTAAGGACGCTGAAAATACGCTGCCGGATTTGCTCGGCAGAATAATGGTCGGTATATAAATGAATGTTGGCTAACATATTATGGCTGAACAAACAAAACAGCATAAATATCACATATGGCAACCAAAGTCGGCGAAAACGGCTTGCTAAGAAACGCCCGGGATGCTGCAG
>JBJEDP010000165.1:0-5987 GCA_051872175.1 Candidatus Limisoma sp. | reverse complement strand
ATAGATATAGGTTCCTCCGCTGATTCCGGCGTGAGATTTATCGAATGTTGTCTTGGTGCTAGTGCCTCCACCATATTGGCGCATAGTCTCATGTTCTGTCATATCACTCGCCTTTGGTGTCTTTGACGGCTTCGTGGAATATTTGCGCCAATGCACTTTGCATGTCATATTTTCGCTAACGTCTCCTCCATTGGTAAATCTTGCGCGAAGCGACACTGTGCTATAATCGGACGTTGTGAGATACTTGTCGAGTTTTGGTGCGGATAGGGTTGGTTTGGCAGGCATATCCGGTTCTTCATAATATGAAGATTCTTTGTCGCAGCTTGTTGTTGTCGCAAGCAAAACAATTGCCATGCATAGTTGGAAGAAAAAGCTTATTGCTTTTGTATTCTTAGTCATTGGTAAATACCCTAATCCGTGTCGGGCGCAACTTCTAATTGTTGTTTCTTTGTCTATTTATGAGAGAAACTAAATAGAAGTAACCACACGACGCAATTTTTTTGCCGTCATTTTTATGCATCGCCTGACGGTTATAAGGTAAGGCGCCTTCGGGAGTCGGCGCTGCGTGTCGTGACCGTAGGGCGGGAATGAGTCTAATGGGACCAATGAGCCTAATGAGCCAATGGCTTCGGAACACTCTACACTCTCACCTTATATCTCCACTCTCACCTATCACCTATCACCTCTCCACTAAGTTGACGGATGGTTTTGCCGACGATGGGGTGGCGCCAGTCGGGCGTGAGTTCGAGCAGCGGCAGCAAGACGAAGTCGCGCAAGTGCATGCGCGGATGGGGAATTGTGATTTCGCCGTTGTGGATTTCGTTGCCGAT
The DNA here is from genome assembly GCA_051872175.1 of Candidatus Limisoma sp. Classification (GTDB taxonomy): domain Bacteria; phylum Bacteroidota; class Bacteroidia; order Bacteroidales; family Muribaculaceae; genus Limisoma. The sequence continues at coordinate 5,157 of JBJEDP010000165.1, read as the reverse complement.
GTAGATTATGTCGATGTCGAGCCGTCGGTCGGCGTAGGTGCCGTCGGCGCGGCGGTGGACGGTGCTTTGTGCCTCGGCTTCGATGTCGTGCAGTCGGCGGTAGATTGCCTCGGGGCTTTCGTCGGAGGAGAAGGTTGCCCCGATATTATAATAGGGGTTACACGACGTGTAACCCCATGATTCGGATTCGTAGATGTGAGATGTGCGTAGGTCGGGGGCAAAACGGGCGATGCGTGTGAGAGCAAACTCGATGTTGGCACGTCGGTCGCCGAGGTTTGTGCCTATGTTGATTGCTACGGTTCTCAATCTGACCTGCATTATTCAAACTTTTACTACTGCAAGGACTAACTGCCAGCACCTTAGCGCAATGCTCGCTCTTCCTCTTTAAAGGTAGGATTTACTACATTCTGCATAGTCATCGCTGCGCTCACGCTAATGTATTGCCATTTAGACCTTTCGTAACGGAATAGTCTGAATGATGCAGATTAAAGTTTCTTTGTTACTTCGACTTCTTCGAAAGCTTCAATCATGTCGCCTTCTTTGATGTCGTTGTAGTTTGTGATGTTCAGACCGCAGTCGTAGCCTGAGAGCACTTCCTTGACGTCGTCTTTAAAGCGCTTGAGCGAGCCGAGTTCGCCGGTATATTTGACGATACCGTCGCGGATAAGGCGAATCTTGCTTGTGCGCTTGATTTTGCCTTCGCGGACCATACATCCGGCGATTGTGCCTACGCGCGAAATCTTGTAGGTCTGCAGCACTTCTGCCGTACCTGTAACTTCTTCTTTGATTTCGGGCGAGAGCATACCTGCCATAGCGTCTTTGATTTCTTCGATAGCGTCGTAGATAATCGAGTAGAGACGGATGTCGACGCCGTCGTTTTCCGCCAATCGTTTAGCGGCAACCGACGGGCGCACTTGGAAGCCGATGATGACGGCATCGGAAGCGGCAGCAAGTGTGACGTCGCTCTCGGAGATTGCACCGACGGCTTTGTGGATGACGTTGACTTGCACTTCGGGAGTCGACAGCTTGATGAGCGAGTCGCTGAGCGCTTCGATAGAGCCGTCGACGTCGCCTTTGACGATGAGGTTAAGCTCGTGGAATTCGCCGAGTGCGCGGCGACGAGCGATGTCGTCGAGTCCGGGGAGACGGCGTGTGCGCTCTTTGAGTTCGCGTTGGAGTTGCTCGCGACGGTTGGCAATCTCGCGTGCTTCGCGGTCGCTTTCCATTATGTTGAATGTGTCGCCTGCGGTAGGTGCTCCGTTGAGGCCGAGCACGAGTGCGGGCGCCGAAGGTCCTGCTTCTTTGATGCGTTGGTTACGTTCGTTGAACATTGCGCGAATCTTGCCGTAGCTTGTTCCTGCCACCATAATGTCGCCCACGCGGAGCGTACCGTTGCTGACGAGCACGGTAGCGGTGTAGCCGCGACCTTTGTCGAGCGACGACTCAATGACGCTGCCGACGGCTTTGCGGTCGGGATTTGCCTTGAGGTCGAGCATTTCGGCTTCGAGGAGCACTTTCTCGAGCAGCTCTTGCACGCCGTTACCTTTCTTTGCGGAGATGTCTTGCGACTGATATTTACCGCCCCATTCTTCGACGAGGTAGTTCATGTTGGCAAGTTCTTCCTTGATTTTGTCGGGGTTGGCGTTTGGCTTATCGACTTTGTTGATGGCGAAGACGATAGGCACGCCGGCAGCCGATGCGTGGTTGATGGCTTCGACGGTTTGCGGCATGACGTTGTCGTCGGCGGCAACGATGATGATAGCCACGTCGGTCACTTTGGCACCGCGGGCACGCATAGCGGTAAACGCTTCGTGACCCGGCGTGTCGAGGAATGTGATGCGACGGCCGTCTTCGAGTTTTACGTTGTAGGCGCCGATGTGCTGGGTGATGCCACCTGCCTCGCCGGCGATTACGTTGGCATTACGGATATAGTCGAGCAGCGAGGTTTTACCGTGGTCGACGTGACCCATTACGGTAACAATCGGCGGACGTTGTTGGAGGTCTTCTTCGGCGTCTTCTTCGACGGTGATGGCTTCCGACACTTCCGCGCTGACGTATTCGGTTTTGAATCCGAATTCGTCGGCAACGATGTTGATGGTTTCGGCATCAAGACGCTGGTTGATTGATACCATCACGCCCAGGTTCATACAAGTGGCAATAACCTTGTTGACGGGCACGTCCATCATCATAGCGAGGTCGTTTGCGGTAACGAACTCGGTGATTCGGAGAATCTTGCTCTCCTTCAATTCGAGTTCGGCTTCTTCGCGTTCGCGCTCTTCGTTGGCTTCGCGTTTCTCTTTTCTCCATTTAGCGCTCTTCTTTTGAGGCTTGTTGGTGAGTCGAGCGAGGGTTTCTTTAACTTGCTTCTGTACGTCGTCGTCGCTCACTTCGGGCTTGATGTGCTTTTTGGGCTTTTGACGTTCAGCCTTTTTCGAAGCGGCGTTTTTGTCTTTTTTCGAGTCGGGTTTGGGACCGCGTTGACCTTGCGACTGCTGGTTGTCGGAAGCGTTTTCGATGTCGACTTTTTCTTTGCCGATGCGTTTACGTTTCTTCTTTTCAGTGTCGTTGCCGGCGGAGTCTTTAGCCATACGTTCGCGGCGCTTTTCTTCTTTCGACTTTTTCTTGGGACGAGTCTGTTGATTGATTTCGTCGAGGTTGATTTTTCCGATGATTTTGGGCGCTGAGATTTGCTCAACGACGGTAATAATCTCGGTACCGTCGGCGTTAGTCTTGATGGCAGGTTTCTGCTTTTCGTGCTTTTTAGCGGGAGCGGCAGGCTTGTCGTCGACTTTCGGCGCAACGGGTTCTGGCTTTGTCTCGACAACTTCCGGCTTAGGCTCGGGCTTGGGTTCCGGTTTGGGTTCGGGCTTGGGCTCGGGTTGGGGTTCGGGCTTAGGTTCCGGTTTGGGTTCGGGCTTGGGCTCGGGTTTAGGTTCCGGTTTAGGCTCGGGCTTGGATTCCGGCTTTGGGTTTAGGTCGATTTTGCCGACGATTTTGGGAGCCGATACGGGAGTAACGACTGTTTTGATTTCTTCAACAGGCTGCTGAGGAGCGGCTTTAGCCTTCTCCTTTTCTTTGTGGCGGCTTGTGATGTACAGGTCCGACTTTTGTTTGAGGTCTTGGTCGTTTTTAAACGCTTTGATAAGCATCTCATACTGTTCGTCGGTAAGACGTGTGTTGATGTTATTCTCCACGTCTTGGTTGTTTTTCTGCAGGAATTCCACCAGCGTTTGGAAACCTACATTGAGTTCTTTTGCTGCTTTACTTATCTTTATTGCCATATATTGTATAGTAAGTTTATTCAATGAGCCGGTCAGTTGTCGAACGGGCTCTTAACGTATCACGCATTGGCGCCGCCCTGTGCAGGGGCAACTCGACTTAGTCTTCGAATTCGGCGCGGAGCACGTCGAAGACGTAGTTGACGGTGTCTTCTTCGAGGTCGGCTTTTTCGATGATTTGTTCGCGGGGGGTGCTCAACACGCTCTTAGCGGTTGTAAGACCGATGTTTTTGAGCGCTTCGATAACCCAACCGTCGATTTCGTCGTTGAATTCGTCGAGGTAGATGTCGTCGCTGTCGTCGGTGTATCGATAAACGTCGATTTGGTAGCCGGTAAGCATAGTGGCGAGTTTGATGTTCAAGCCGCCTTTACCGATAGCGAGCGACACTTCTTCGGGACGCAACATTACTTCGGCATATTTCTCTTCTTCGTTGATGCGTACCGAAGAGATTTTTGCGGGGCTGAGAGCACGGCGGATGAAGAGGTCGATGTTTGAAGTATAGTTGATTACGTCGATGTTTTCGTTGCGGAGTTCGCGGACGATGCCGTGGATTCGCGAGCCTTTTACGCCGACGCAAGCACCTACGGGGTCGATGCGGTCGTCGTACGACTCAACGGCAATCTTGGCGCGTTCGCCGGGGATGCGTGCAATGGCTTTGATGACAATCAGGCCGTCGTGGATTTCGGGCACTTCTTGTTCGAACAAGCGGCGGAGGAATTCCGGGCTGGTGCGCGAGATGATGACTTTCGGATTGTTGTTTTCGTTTTTCACTTCTTTAATGACGGCGCGGAGCGATTCGCCCTTGCGGTAGCGGTCGGACGGGATTTGCTCGTCTTTGGGAAGGATGAGCTCGTTGTGGTCTTCGTCGAGCACGAGCACTTCGCGCTTCCACACTTGGTAGATATCGCCGGTTACGATTTCGCCCTCCATGGCTTTAAACTTGTTGTAGATAGCGTCTTTTTGGAGGTCGAGAATCTTTGAAGCCAAGGTCTGACGCAGTGTCAGGATGGCGCGACGTCCAAACTTCTCGAATACGATTTCTTTGGTGACTTCTTCGCCGATTTGGCATTCGGCGTCGATGGCGCGTGCTTCGGTCAATCCGATTTGCATACTCGGATTTTCGACTTCGCCGTCGGCTACAACTTCCAAATTTTGATATATCTCGCAGTCGCCTTTGTCGGGGTTCATAATCACAACGAAATTCTCGTCGGAGCCGAACATTTTCGCCAATACGTTGCGAAACGATTCCTCGAGCACGCTTATCATTGTGGTTTTGTCGATGTGCTTGTCGTCGTTAAACTCCTTAAAGGTTTCGACCATGCTGGTTTCCTCTTTCTTTGCCATATTGCTAAAACTCTATTAAGTATTTTGTATATTTTATTTCGCTATAATTAAAAGTCAGGTCGTGAGCCACCATAACGGGGCGTTTGGCGCCTTCGGGCTTTTCTTTTTTCATGACGGCGATGGTAAATCCGTCGTTGTCGGCAGCGCGGAGCTCGCCTTTGAGCTTGCGGCCGTCGGCGGTGAGAACTTCTACGTTTTTGCCGATATATTTAGCATACTGGCGCGGCATGCGCAGCGGCGATGTGATGCCTGCCGAGCCTATTTCGAGGTCGTAGTCTTCGGTGTCGCGGTCGAAGGTGGCTTCGACGGCGCGAGTGAGGCGAATACATTCGTCGATGTCGACGCTTGAGTCGCTGTCGATGTCGACCACGATATGGTTGTCGGTGCTGATGGTGATGTCGACCACAAACAGGTCGGTGCCTTCCATTGCCTGTTCGAGCGTGTCGCGCAGCAGTTGTTTGTCTATCATATTTGTTGTTCTAATTTGTTCAAAAACAAAGGAGAAGACGTCCGCCCCCTCCTTGATTCCATTCC
>JBJEDP010000164.1:0-6007 GCA_051872175.1 Candidatus Limisoma sp. | reverse complement strand
CTGGGCATCATCCCCAACGGCTCCGGCAACGGACTGGCACGTCACATCGGCATTCCCCTCGACTTGCAAAAAGCCGCGGAAGCATTCAACGATAGTACCGTCGAGGCATTCGACTACTGCACAGCCAACGACCGACCGTTTTTCTGCACTTGCGGCATCGGATTCGACGCACAAGTCAGTTCGGCATTCTCGCGACGCGACAAACGCGGCGCCGCAGGATATATCAAAAGCGCGCTGACCGAATATCTGAAATACCGTCCCGAAACATACAGCCTTATCACCGAAGCGGGAAAAATCACGGAGAAGGCGTTTCTCATAGCATGCGGCAATGCTTCGCAATATGGCAACAACGCCTACATAACGCCCCACGCCGACATGCAAGACGGACTCATCGACGTAACGGTTATGCTGCCGATTACGCCTTTCGACACGGCGATGATAGGCGTGCTGCTTTTCTCAAAGCATATCGACCAAGACACCAACATTATCACCTTCCGCACGCCCGATATAACCATCGAGCGGAGCACGAGCGGCGTGATGCACCTCGACGGAGAAGCGGTAGAGATGCCTGAACAAATTCGCATAAAGTGCCACCCCGCAGGGCTGAACATCTGCGTTCCGCCGCCTGCGAAGGCTCAATCGCGCAACATTTTCACTTCAATAGAAGCGGAATTTTGGAAGTTTATCGATTCCGTCAGAGGCGAACTCAATATCTGAATTATTCTTTAGAAGACTCGTCGAAACGCTCTTGACGAAGCGACTCTACGTAGGCATCAATGCGATGCAGTTCGTCGGGAATTGCAATGCTCTGCGGACAGTGCGAAACACAACTTCCGCAGCCTATGCAATGGCTCGCTTGGCGCAATTTCGGCATGCTGCGGTCGTAGCCAACGAGGTAGACTCGTCGCGCACGAGCATAGTCGCTATCGTCGCGACCGTTGACCACATTTCCTTCGTTGAGACACTTATTGTAGTGGGCGAAAATTGCCGGAATGTTCACGCCGTAAGGACATGGCATACAGTACTGACAAGCCGTACACGGCACGAGCGGAAATTCGGCGAACTTCGAAGCATTTTCTTCGAGCAGAGCGAGTTCTTCGTCGCTGCACGGCTCGAGTGGAGAATATGTGCGGATGTTGTCTTGCAAATGTTCCATATAGGTCATTCCGCTAAGCACGGTCAACACGCGCGGGAACGTGCCGCAAAAGCGGAACGCCCATGCAGCAAGGCTGTCGTCGGGACGGTGCGACTTAAGCCGCTGAATCAAGAATTCCGGCATCGACGCCAGTCGTCCGCCCAATAGCGGCTCCATAACAACGACCGGGATGTTGCGGCGCTCGAGTTCGCTGTAGAGATAATCCGCATTATAGTTTATGCCCGACGCGTGACGATAGTCGACGTAGTTGAGTTGAATCTGCACGAAATCCCACTTGAATTCGTCGTGGCGCGACAGCAGATAGTCGAACACGCGCACATCGCCGTGATACGAGAAGCCGAGGTTACGAATTCTGCCCTGCTCGCGCTCGCGGAGCAAAAAGTCGAGCAGACCGTTGTCGAAAAATCGCTCGTTGAGCGTCGCCATACTGTCGTCGCCCATTCCGACGATGTGCATCAAGTAGTAGTCGAAATAGTCGGTCTGCAGTTGGCGGAACGAATTGCGATACATCTCGACCGACTTGTCGAACATCTGCTGCGGAGTAAAACCTTGTCCGGCAAAGCGCTGATTTGACATCTTCGTTGCCAGGAAATAGGAATTGCGCGGATGTCGCGACAGAGCGATTCCGGTAGCCGTTTCCGAAGCGCCTTGGCAATAAGGAGGAGCGGTGTCGAAATAGTTCACGCCGTGAGCGAGCGCATAGTCGACGAGCTCGTTGACGCCGTCTTGGTCGATGATTTTCTTTTCTTCGTCGTCGGGGTCGGGCTTGGTGGGCCAACGCATACAACCGTAGCCGAGCAGCGAAACGCGGTCGCCGCTGTTGCTCGTGCGGTAGGTCATCTTGTCGGTAGGAACTTCACCGCGCGATGCTGTTGCGCCGATGGTTTGCTTCGACGCCTCACGACATCCGGCAAGCGTTGCCGCCGTAGTTGCACCGACAACGGTAAATTTCTTCAGAAAGTTGCGTCTTGAGATATTCGGTTTCTTCGTATTCATAGCAGGAAAAGTCTAAAGTTCAACACGATGGCGTTCGTTGCCTTCAACATAAATAGCGCTGAACGGGCGCGCAGGGCAAAGATTCTCGCATGCGCCGCAACCGATGCAGCGCTCGGTGTCGACTGCGGGAATTCGCAGCGACTCTTCGTCGTCGGGATTTATCGGCACCATCGTAATCGCGCCCACCGGGCAATGCCGTGCGCAGTTGCCGCAGCTGACGCCTTCGGCAGAGGGCAAACAATTTTCGCGAATCCACACAGCGTGACCGATATGGATTGCCGTCTTTTCGGCGGGCGTAACGGGACGAATGGCACTGGTAGGACACACCTGCGAGCATCGGCTACACTCAGGACGGCAATAGCCGCGGTCGTACTGCATCTCGGGTTGCATAAGCGTTTCCAACTCAGCCGACGGACGCAACACACCATTCGGGCACGCCGAAATGCATAATTGGCACGCCGTGCAGTGCTGAGCGAAATGACGTATGCTCTGCGCGCCGGGAGGCACAAGTCGCGTGGCGCGCTCGGGCAACTGCTTGTCGGCAATCACGGCAAGTCCGCCGTCGACGGCTTTCTCCTCGGCACGCAATGCCGAAGCAGCGGCTACAGTGGCTGCAGCGGCAATAAAACCGCGCCGCGATTCGTCGACTTTCGGTGCTTCCGTCGACCGACGCCGACGGCTGTAGGATATGGCGTGATGCGAGCAATTGTTCAGGCAATCCATACACGCAACGCAGCGCGTATAGTCGATGGCATGCTGCTTCGAGTCGATACACGAGGCTTTGCACTTGCGTGCGCAAACGCCGCAATTGACGCATTTATCAGTATTGATAACCGGTTTCAGCAACGAGAACTTCGACAAGTAACCGAGCACAGTGCCAACCGGGCAAACGGTGTTGCAGTAGGTTCTGCCGCCGCGCCATGCAAGCACAGCCACCACTATCGCCGACACGCCGGCGACAATCAGCGTCGGCAGGCTCTTCAGCCACACGTCGACGCTATAGAATGCGTAACTGTCGGCGCGCTCAGAGGCGTATGCCAACAAGTTGTTCGCCCAACGATAGACCGGTTGAAAGAAGTTGCTCGCGATTCTGCCGTACGAAGCATAGGGGTCGAGCAGCGCGGCAATCGGCACGAGTCCGGCAACGAGTGTAACCACCATCAGCACCAAGAAAGCGATGCGCAGCCAACGACGTTCGGGGCTGAACTTATACGGCAATTTCTTCTTTCGGCGACCGATGCGCGCCACGATGTCTTGGAAGATGCCCAGAGGACAAATCACCGAGCAATACACCCTACCGAAAACAAGCGTCAGCGCCACAAGCAGCACAACGGCAACCACATTCAGCGCCAGCACTGCCGGAACAAACTGGATTTTCGCCATCCAGCCGAACCACTGATGTACAACTCCCGTAAAATCGAGAAACAATGCCGTTACTATCACAAACGACAAAGCGGCTAACAAGATTCTTACTTTACGCAACATAGCGAGAATTATTATTTATTTGCAAACAAACCGCGAAAGACTTCCTCAACTTTAGCCACCTCGACGACACGAATGCCACGATTCGACAGGTCGGAGCCTTTCACGTTGTTATGAGGTACATAAATTGTTTTAAAGCCCAGTTTGGCAGCCTCACTGATTCGCTGGTCGATGCGAGTCACGGGACGAATTTCGCCGGTCAACCCGACTTCTCCGGTCAGGGCAACGCCGTGCGGAATTGCCATGTCGACGTTAGACGAGAGCGTTGCCGTAATGACAGCCAGGTCGAGCGCCGGGTCGTTGACGCGCAACCCGCCGGCAATATTCAAGAACACGTCTTTTTGAGCAATCTTAAAGCCTACACGCTTTTCGAGCACCGCCAACAACATATTCATCCGCTTTGCGTCGAAGCCCGTCACCGAGCGCTGCGCCGTGCCGTAGGCAGCCGTACTGACAAGTGCCTGTGTTTCAATCAAGAACGGTCGTGCGCCGTCGATTGCCACGCCGATTGCCGTGCCCGAAATCGGTTCTTCTTTGTCGGTCAAGAGCAATTCCGAAGGATTCGACACCTCGCGAAGCCCTACTTGCGTCATCTCGTAAATGCCCAACTCGGAAGTGCTGCCGAAACGGTTCTTTATCGAGCGCAAAAGTCGATACATATAGTGGCGGTCGCCTTCAAACTGCAACACGGCGTCGACGATGTGCTCAAGCACTTTCGGACCCGCTAACGTGCCTTCCTTATTAATATGTCCGATAAGAATGACCGGCACGCCGCTTTCTTTGGCATACTTGAGCAACTGTGCCGAACATTCGCGCACCTGCCCGACGCTGCCCGCCGACGATTCGAGCGCCTCCGACGCTATGGTCTGTATTGAATCGATGACCAAAATGCCGGGCTTCGAGGCTTCGACTTGCGTAAATATTTTCTCTAACGACGTTTCGCAAAGCACATAGAGTTCGCCGCCGTCGGCACCAAGGCGGTCGGCACGCATCTTGAGTTGGCGCGCGCTTTCCTCGCCCGACACATACAACACGCGTCGGCTGCGGATGCGCAACATGTTTTGCAGCACCAACGTCGATTTGCCGATGCCGGGTTCGCCGCCGATGAGGATAATGCTACCCGTCACCAAACCGCCGCCGAGCACGCGATTGAGTTCGCCGCTGGGCATAGGAATACGCTCCTCCGCCACTTGCTCGATGTCGCCGAGGCGCACCGGCTTCGACGATAGCATCGACCCCGGAAGAAGCGCTTCGCGACTGTTGGACGTCGACACTTTTTCCTCCACATAACTGTTCCATGCGCCACATGCCGGGCACTTGCCCAGCCATTTCGGCGACTCGTTGCCACATTCGCTGCAAAAATATACTGTCTTTGTTCGCTGCTTTGCCATAACTTATCTCATTCTGCGTCGAAATTCACTAACTACGATTGCCGTCGCCATACCTACGTTGAGCGACTCCGATGTCGGCACGTCGCCCGGCCAAGAGGGTATCAACAATTTGCACGTAGCAAATTGCTTAACCTCCGACGAAATGCCGGTTCCTTCGTTACCCATAACGATAAAACCTCGTTCGCTCAAGTCGGCGTTGTAGATGTTTTCGCCCTCGAGGAACGTACCGAAGACCGGCAAATCGGCATACCGATTAAACATCTCGGACAACGAAGTATAGAACACGCGGACGCGCGAAATGGCGCCCATCGTGGCTTGCACAACCTTTGGATTGTAGACGTCGACAGTACCCTCGGAGCACACTATGTTGTAGATGCCAAACCAATCGGCAATGCGCATAATCGTGCCGAGGTTGCCCGGGTCTTGCACGCCGTCGAGCACAATCGTTAGCCCACTGCGAAGGTCAACGTCGTCGAGCCGAACGTCGGGCATCTCGTAGACTGCAATTACGTCGGTAGCAGTGGTCAGGTTCGACATTCTGTCGAGTTGCACGCGCGAAGCCGGCGTGCCGTCGACCTCAGGATGCGAGGCGAGCCACTCGGCGGTTGCAAAGACGCCGCGCACACGAAATTTGCCATAGGTATCCAATACGCATTTCGTGCCTTCGGCGGCGAAACATCTATCCTGCACCCGCACCTTCTTCCGCCCGAGCGAATGCACCCATTTTATTGTATTTCCGGTCAATTCCATATCCCAAAATTAGCACAAAACTTTGACACATCAAAGAATTGCAAAAATTTTTGCATTTGAACATCCGGAAATAGCAATCTCAAAACTACGCTTTGGACAATAAAACGACAAACCATAAGGAAAATCTTGAAAATTAAAGAAAATATATACAAAATTGCTTGTTTTTTATCTAAAACAACATTATATTTGCTCTCGAATAAAATCATATAAACATTTGCACAATTTAATTATA
>JBJEDP010000163.1:0-6012 GCA_051872175.1 Candidatus Limisoma sp. | reverse complement strand
TATCGAATAAAGAAGCGGAGCCTCAATTTGAGTTACATTTACATCCCAGTCGTTTGCATCGATAAGCTGTGCACTTACTCTTGTAAACTTATTTGTGTCAACGATACGGCTTGCGCGCTCGTTCATGTCCGGCAAGAATCCCACAGGTTGTACGAGTTCAAGGTCTTCACGGTTGTTAACGCCCCACATAATTTTTGAACTGAGGTTTTGTCCCTCAGTTTCGCCGATAACAGTCTTGTCGGCATTGCGATAAATCTTCTTGAAGTTGTTGACGCCTTGGTAGAAGTTAGTGTATTCGATGCCACGCACGGTGAATACCACTCCGTCCACCACGATGCAGTTGCCCGGAGCATATTGTGCAATAGCCTCACGCAATGAGTACGATGGGTTCGACGAAGTAGTGTTGGTGTAGAAAGACTTCTTGCCTGTTGTGTTCAGGTCGAATGTCAGCACGTTCACCGGCATATTAGCATTTGGGGTAAAACGGCTTGTTGACCAAAAAGTCAAAAGTCGTTGGTTCAAAACTTCGAGGTATTGCAGTTGAAGTTTTGTGTGGAAGCGTTTCTTTTGAGCGTCCGACTTGAATTTCTTTGTCTTGTCTTCAAAAGCAAACTTGTAGTCGGAAACTTTGAGCATAAGCTCGGAGTAGCAACGATCGTTTTCCGATTTTGCTTTTGCAACCACAGCCGCACATTGACCGTCGAAAACGGTGTCTTTGAGGAGTTTCGTAAGGTCGCTTGTCAGTTCAGGCGAGAGAGGTTTTTCGCACGCATCGTTAAAAGCGGCAAACAAAGTATGTTGTTTATCGCCGAGGAGGTCAGAAGGACACATGCGTTTGCTGTCTGAGTCAATTATAATAATGTGCGTACCTTCGCGGCTGATTTCATACGGAGTGTAGAAATCGACTACCTTTTGATTCAGGCTGCCGCCTTTTGCTCCACCATTGAAAACGCCAAAAGAGCGAATGAGGAACGAATTAACGTGGCGTTGGACCACTTGCGGACTCATCAAATCAATCTTAGGCACGGCAACAGTGCGATTGATGATAGTATCGAGCGGGCTGTAAAGTGTGCGAAGACCGATAGCATCGGAGCCGCACAGCGTGATGCACGCACTTCTCACTTTGTTGTTACGACCGCTACGACCGGCACGCTGCTTGTAGTTTGACGGCTGCGGCGGCACTGATTGAAGCATCACGACTTCAAGACTACCGAGGTCAACGCCCATTTCCATGGTAGTTGAGCATGCAAGAATGTTAATTGTATGATTCTTGAAGTCGTCTTGAAGTTGACGCGACACCACTTTATCCACTTGTGCGGTGTGCTCCGCTTGGATAAACAATTCGGGCGTAAGGTGAATATCTTCGAGACGGTCGGCAAATGCCCCTGATTTGCCCCAGAGTGAATTGTCCCATAGGAGTTTGCGATTAGCCTTAGCCCATTCGTCGAGCGTTTCAACTGTAAGGTTTGCGCCACTACCTTTGAAATAAGGGAACGGCTGCCATACTTCGTGCAAATCATCGTTCAGCTCACGAGGTTTGAACGCTTGTAGGTATGGTGAGAAGTGTTTGAAATTTGTTTCTACGGTTCGCAAGATGCTTGTGTGGCGAGTCTCGCCGCCGATGTTTGCATCGCATAGATAAGCATTTTCATAGAGTTTGAAGCTCATATTTGTGAGGTTCATACGCATAGAAACGTCTTTATCATTGACGAAGCTCTTGCTTTCGTCGTCCCAAGTTTGACCTTGCTCCAGCAGTTTTATGTCTTGCAGTGTTTGCCACATAGCATCAATCACAGCTTGAATGGCGGCTTTGTTCTGTTTAAGAGCATCGTCAACCGACTTGGCGGCATCGTCGCGAGAAATCAGAGCAGCGAGATACTGCACGATACGAGAGTTCGCACCTTCTTCCACATCGGGCTTCTTTGCTGAACGACGTAGTGCTTTCGTGGTAGCGAAACGGACACTCGACATAATGTCGATTTTATCGTCTTCAGCAAGTTTTAAGAACACCGATTGGTTAGAGCGGACGGTGTAGTCGATAAAGATTTGCAGCAAATCTTTCCAATCGTCGAGCGTTATTTTATTAGCTTCGTTATGAAGAAGCGAGTTATAATCTTCCACCTCTTGAGGCATAGATTCAAGGGCGGCAAGTTTTTCGTAATAAGGGTGGAAAAGACCCATTGTTTCGGGCGACATTGCGGTAGCAGGACGCTTAGAAAGATACATCACCATAAGCGATTGCACATATTGGCGAATAACCGCCGGCTTCACATTTCCGTCTTCGTCGATTTCGTCGCTTTCCACGCCTCGATTCACGAAAAGCGGAGCAAAGACACGACAATATTTGTCGTTCTCAAAAATCTTTGCGATGTCTTTCCACGTGAGATAATCTTTTTGCTCGCCTTGAAGCTGTTGCATTTCAGCAACGAGAGCGTTCCACTTAGGCGAAGCAACTTGCAACGTCGGCAATTCAGCGGCAATCTTTGCAATCTTCGCTTGCACTTTGTAGCACTCGGCTTTGCGGCGGCAAAGTTCGTGATAGATTGTGGAATAGAACCACAGTCTTTCTTGGTCGAGGTTTTGCTTCAGCGTAGTTTTGGCGGCAGCTTGGCGGCTGTCAACGAAGCTGATATATTGCTGTCCGTTATGCAAAATTACGTTGTCGCTATCGTCGGCATATTTATCCAACTGGTCGAGTGTTGTAGGAGCAATGATGCGAGCAATGAAGTCAGCCGAAAGTCTGAATTTCGACAAGCGAGCGTCCTCCATATCCACGAGCAGGTCGTTTTCTTCCTCTTTCTTTTTGTTGGATAATTTGCTATTGCAGTGAGGGCAGCAATACTGCGTATTGCCAACGATGTGCCACTGACCTTCCGGAATTGAGCCGGCAGGGACAGGCTTCAATTTCCCTTCGGCAACGGTATAGCTTGCGTTGTTGTCGCCTTGAATATTCTTTGTTTTCGACAGTCCGAGAATGGTGAATTTGATTGAAGATTCTTCGGAATCATCTTCCACGAGGTCGAACATATCGCTGTCGTCGGCAGCAAAAGGTTGATATGTGCCGTCGGAAACGTCTTGTGCTGCCACAGCCACATATTCGCCGCAATGCTTGCAGCGGCATAGTTCGAGCAGCGGCTCTTTGCGAGCGTCTTTATCGTCGATGATATTGTGGTCGTAGATGTGGAACGCACCATCTTTATGTTCGGTGAGGCGAACATAAAGTCCATTGTTCGGCACACGGCAGAAGTAGTGCACCTTTGCTTTCATCAGCAAAGGTTGCAGAGCTTCGGCACGCTTGCACATATCGTCGAACTCCTGCAAAGCTGCTTCCACCGACTGCTGTTCCGGGAACAAATCATTGAGGGCAACGAAATCATCTTTGAGGATTTTAGCCCAGCGGCGTTTATCGTCGTGGCTCAAGGGTGTGCTCGGAAGTTCGAGCTCACCTTGACGAGTGCCGGAAATCACCCTCACTTGTTCGAGGCGAACGCCCGAAATGCCTGAGATGAATTCACGTAATTTCAGTTCGTCGTCGGCGGCTTGAGGCGAGCCTGGTTCGGAGTTGCTGAACGTAGCCGAAGAAGTGGCGAAGTGCACATCTTCGGGAGTTACGTTGAAAGCGAGCATCACACGGCGAAGCAGCAAAGCCAGCTCAGCCGCACCGGCACCGGTGTAGGTGTGAGTTTCGTCGATAGCAATCCATTTCAGGCTTTTCTTCTCAGGCTCGATGAGTTTTGCATCAGAGCCACGGAGCAAGATATATTCAAGCATCGTCGGGTTGGTGAGCAAGATGTTCGGACGACGATTGCGAACCATTTTTCGGGTATAAAGAATTTTCGGGAAACGGTATTTAGTTTCTCCGTTTTCCTCATATTCACCTCTGATTTGAGCGATGCGACGGCGCAGACGTTTTGCTTCTTCCGAGTTATCGGTAGGATTTGGCTCTGATTCCGGCAAGTCGCCGTTATACACTGCGTATGTCAAGTTTGTGCCACGCAACAATTCTTCAAGACGTGCTTTTTGGTCTTCCATAAGTGCATTTAGCGGATATAGAAATATCGCTTGCACTTCGCCTTGTTTATCGGCTTGGTTAAGGTCGTGAACAAGTGGCATCATAAAGCACTCGGTCTTACCTGAACCTGTTCCCGTAGTGACGCAAATCGACATCGGTTTGCCGTCGGAGGCTGTTTCGTTGAGCAGAGTGTTCCACGACTGATACTGATGCTCGTAGGGCGGATATTCAGCCGTCCACAATGAGCCTACCACGGCTTTTGCCGTCTCTGTCGAAACAGAATGAACGCTTTTGTAAGAGTTCATGCATTGCACAAGCGGAATGGCTTTTTGGGGAGCATAAATATTGTCGATGATGTGTCGGAGTTGTTCAACGTAGGCACGCTGACTGTCGTTTGCTGTTTCGCCGCACCAAAGCGATGAAAGCGTTTTGGTTACGGCACGCTTGTTGTTCAGGTAAAGTTCTGAAAAATTCATATAATCGAGGATTGAATATCTATTTTGTATTTTTCCAGCCAATCAAAGTTAAATTCTTCGGCAAAGCGAAGTAGTCCTTTTTTATCTGCGTCGGAAAGAACGCCGCCTCGTGCTGCCAAAAGCGGCTCATAAAGTTCTGCTTTATAGTCGCTGATTTTGGTGAACGGAAGCAAGATAAAAAAGTAAATGCCGTGGTGCAGCGCAACGTCGAAGCATTTCACCACTGAGATTTGCTGCTTTTTATATTTGAAAGCCGAGAAGCCGCCACGCACCGGAGCCACGCAGTCGATGCTGCGTTGTGTTGTCATCGACTGGAATATGACAGTATTCGGTTCGGTCGATGCGGAGTATTCACATTCGGTCGGCTCGGTGGATTGCCAATAGTTCCACCGGAAGAATTTTACGTCTTGGCTGCCTTGGTTCGGGTCGCCGAGCCACACTTTCAAGCAAGGCGGAGCATAGCGGTCGAGCGTTGTTGCCTCGATTTGCGTTCCTTTTTCCCACGCTGCAAGTTGGAAGTCGGCGAAGTCGTTGTTTTCGAGGTTAGCGAAAATCGACGATAGCGAGCCGCAGCGATATGCTTGAAAGCCCTGTTCGGTGAAGCAATTCACCGTGAGCTTGTCTTTCAAGATATATGGAATTACCACGTCTTCATTGTGGAGTCGTTTAACCACTACGCCGTCGCGACAAACTTCTCTCACGAGCGTAGGTCGATAGACCTCAATTTCGGCATAGTCGCCGGAATTACCAACTTGTATAGTGAGAGTAGGAGCAGTAGTCGTGTCGCCGAAGTCGAATATGTCTTGAATGGTTTGCTGAGCCACAACACCATCGCAGAAATCGCTGTAAACGATTTTTGCAGCCTTGAAATCACACACAATGGGGTGCTTTGGCTCGACTGCCGGCATATAGAACACCCTATAAGGCATTTGCCGTCCTTGCACGGTGATACGCAGGTCGAGTACGCCGTATTCGGGTTGTTGGTCGGCAGTCCACTGCTGCCAATGTCCGGCTGCCTTAAATTCGATTGCTTCTGCTTGCCTGATGCTTTCTGCGAGTTCGTTTTTAGCGTCATCTTTGGACTCGAAGTGATAGATTTCTATATCACTTTTGCCAAAGACGAGCGGCAAGAGTTCTTCCGTAGCGTCGAAGTCTTCGTCGTCGCTTTCGCTGAAGTGCTTAACCGTGCCGCCTGTGGCATAGCAGATGCAGTCGCGGTAGAGTTTTGTTGATATGCAGTAATAGCCGGTGCGGTTATAGAGTGTTGCGAGCGAGCCTTGCTCGTCTTCGATTGTTACACGGTCGTAGATGTCGCACCAACCATAGTTTGCCGAGTTGCCGAATTTGCGATTGCGGAACGGCAATAGTGCGATAGTGGCGTAGAGTTCGTCAGCCAAAATGCGGCACGACTTAGAGAACACTACTGCTGTTTCTTTCTGTGCCGATTGGCGTGACGTCCATTCATCGTCGTAGGGCGACACTCGCCATAGTTGCATATATTCGCGGCAGTCATACTGCTGAATG
>JBJEDP010000162.1:0-6132 GCA_051872175.1 Candidatus Limisoma sp. | reverse complement strand
CGATTTGCGTCGCGATTCTACGCAAACGACTCGTCGTTGGTTATCCCTTCACTGACCGCTATCGCAACAATGAGTCGCGGTCCGCTGATGATCTACTACGGACAAGAATTAGGCGAACCGGCTAACGACGCAGAAGGCTTTAGCGGACAAGACGGACGCACAACCATCTTCGACTATTGGAGTGTGCCCTCAGTGCGCCGTTGGTATAATAACGGAAAATGCGATGATAGCCGACTCACGGCGGAAGAAGTAGAATTGCGCAAGACGTATTCTACGATTCTCAACTTGGCAACACGCGAAAAAGCCATTGCCAAAGGCGATTTCTTCGACATTATGTATGTCAACTACAACAACCCGACCATCAATCCGCATCGCGTTTACGCCTACATCCGCGCGTACGGTTCCGAGGTCGTTGTTGTGGCATTAAATTTCGGCTACGAGCGTTACGATTGCAAATTCACAATTCCGCAGCATGCATTCGATACGATGTCGCTTGGCAGAGGAACTTTTATGGCAACAGAACTCATTTCCGGCAAACGCGCTCGAAAGACTCTGTCGCCCGACGAACCTTTTGCCATCGACCTCCAACCCAACAGCGCTGCCATTTGGAAAGTCAAAATTTCTCAAAAAAAATCGACAAAACGATAATCAGCTAAAAGCGGTATCTCCCACAAAATCCGAGAGCCGCTTTTTTAATTTAAAGTATTTCTTGTTTTTAAACGGTTAAATCACTACATTTGTAAAAAATTTCTGCCAAAGGTTATGAACAACAATTTACCTCCATTCAAAGTCTTCTCCGGCACAAAATCTCAGTATTTGGCTGAAGAGATTTGTAAAGAACTTGGTGTAGAACTCGGCAAAATGAATATCCAGCACTTTGCCGACGGCGAGTTCGAAGTTTCTTTCGAAGAATCTATTCGCGGTTGCGAAGTCTTCTTGGTACAATCGACGTTCCCCAACACCGACAATCTCATGGAACTTCTCTTGATGATTGATGCAGCAAAACGCGCTTCCGCACGCTCGGTGATTGCAGTAATTCCTTATTTCGGATGGGCACGCCAAGACCGTAAAGACAAGCCGCGCGTATCGATTGCCGCAAAACTCGTTGCCGACTTGCTCAGCACTGCCGGTATCGACCGACTCATCACGATGGACTTACACGCCGACCAGATTCAGGGCTTCTTCAATGTGCCCGTCGACCACCTTTATGCTTCGTCAATATTTATCCCATATATTCAATCGTTGAATTTGCCGAATTTGGTAATAGCAACCCCCGACGTTGGCGGAGCAAAACGTGCTAACAACTACGCAAAATATCTCAACGTACCCCTCGTGTTGTGCCACAAGCAAAGAGCGAAAGCCAACGTTGTTGAAAAGATGACCGTCATCGGTGATGTTGAAGGTAAAGATGTAATCCTTATCGATGACATGGTCGACACTGCCGGAACAATTACCAAAGCGGCTAACCTTATGATGGAAAACGGTGCTAATTCCGTTCGTGCACTTGCAAGCCACGCCATTATGAGCGACCCTGCTTCCGAAAGAGTTGACAATTGCTCGCTCACCGAGATTATTTTCTCAAATAGCATCCCTTACGACAAGACATGTCACAAGGCAACAATCCTCTCGATTGCTCCTCTATTCGCCGACACAATTCGTCGCGTCCACGAATATCAATCTATCAGTTCGCAGTATCTTATTAAGTAATTAGATAACACAAGAAAATCAGCACTCCAAGAGTTTTCTCAACTTTTGGAGTGCTGTTATTTTTCAACCCAATGATTGTGCTGCCGCTTCGGCACATCTTTCGCCGTCGATTGCGGCGGAAACGATGCCTCCGGCATAGCCTGCACCTTCGCCGCAAGGATATAATCCCTTGAGCGTTACGTGGTGCATAGTGTCGCTTTCGCGGGGAATGCGTATCGGTGAAGATGTTCGCGACTCTACGCCAATCAAGACTGCCTCGTTCGTTAGAAACCCTCGACGTATTTGATTAAACTTGCGGAATGCCGTTTGAAGGCGCTTACCCACAAAGTCGGGCAACCATTTATCGAGTCGCGACGGATGTATACCCGGCGCATAAGATGTGCGAGGCAAGTCGCGCGACGCACGACCTTCAACGAAATCTACCATACGCTGTGCTCCGGCGTTCAGTCCGCCCGACTGCTCATAACAAAGTTGCTCCAGATATTCTTGGAATGCCATTACTTTCAAAACTCCGTATTGCCCGAATTGGTCGTCAAGGTCTTCCGGACGAATCTCTACCACCATACCGGAATTCGCCCAACGTGTACCGCGATTTGCCGGCGACATTCCGTTAACGACCTGTTGGTTGGGTCCGGTTGATGCCGGTACTACTACCCCGCCGGGACACATGCAGAAAGAATAGACGCCACGACCGTCGACCTGTGTGACAAACGAATATTCTGCAGCCGGCAAATATTCGCCGCGGCCTTGCTTGCTGTGATACTGTATTTGGTCGATTAAGTGTTGCGGATGCTCAAGACGCACTCCGACAGCGATGCCTTTGGCTTCCAATGCGATGCCGTCGGTATGAAGCATACGATAGACGTCGCGAGCGGAATGCCCTGTCGCCAAAATCACCGGTCCGGCAAAGCGTTCACCGGTCTGACATTCAACGCCGACAACCGCATCGTTTTCGACGAGCAAACGAGTTACACGGGTTGAAAAATGCACCTCGCCGCCACTTGCAATTATCTGCTCACGCATTGCCTTGATTATCTTAGGCAATCGGTCGGAGCCGATATGGGGATGCGCATCAATCAGCACGTCCTCCGAAGCGCCGAATAGATGAAATATCTGCAAAATGCGAGACACTTCGCCTCGTTTTTTGCTGCGAGTGTAGAGTTTGCCGTCGCTATAAGCACCTGCGCCGCCTTCGCCGAAACTGTAATTCGAGTCTTCATCAACTATGCCTTTTCGCGAAATGTTAGCCAAGTCCAAGCGACGAGAATCTACATCCTTGCCGCGCTCTAACACGATTGGTTTGATGCCTGACTCTATCAATCGAAGTGCGGCAAACAGTCCGCCGGGTCCTGCTCCGACGACTATGCAAGCCGGCTTGTCGGCAACGTTGCCATATTCGTAAGTTGTTTTGCCGTAGCCTTCCGGCAATGGTTCGTCGATTGCGCAAAGTACCGAC
The DNA here is from genome assembly GCA_051872175.1 of Candidatus Limisoma sp. Lineage (GTDB taxonomy): Bacteria > Bacteroidota > Bacteroidia > Bacteroidales > Muribaculaceae > Limisoma. Next base: position 2,969 of record JBJEDP010000162.1, on the reverse strand, counting down.
AGATTGACATATACTTGACGTCCGCGAGCGTCTATTGACCGACGCACTATGCGATGCGACTTTATTCGTTCGCGAGCCACGCCGGCTTGTAGGGCAACCGCTTGACCGACCGATTCGTGGTCGGCGGCAATTCGCGGAACTACGCGTATATTAAATGTTTCGACCATTGATTCGCTAATTTTTTGTAAAATTACTGCAAATCGTACGGAAAAACAAGATTGGCGGGAGGCTATATGGCGGAATTTGGACCGAATTTATTAACTTTGCACGCAAATTCCGCATTTAGAACTTAACTTGGAGCAAAATATGATGAAAGGAGTACTCTTTGATTTAGACGGCGTTGTTGTCGATAGCGAAAGCATTTATACCCAATTTTGGTCGAATATCGATAGATTATATCCTACCGGCGTTGAAAATTTCGCCATTGCTATCAAAGGTAACACGCTTCAGCGCATCCTTGCCGATTATTTTCCCGACAACGATGTGCAGCAAGACATTCTCGACCGCATCAAAGAGTTTGAAATCAATATGCGCTACAATCCTTTTCCGGAAGCGATTCGATTCATCGACGAGCTAAAGCGGAATCAGTTTCGCATAGCGATAGTCACGAGCAGTTCGCAGAAGAAGATGGACAACCTCTACGCTCAAAATCCGGGATTTCGCGAGATGTTCGACGCCGTAGTTACCGGAGATATGGTGTCGCACTCGAAGCCCCACCCCGAGCCTTATCTTCTTGGTGCTAAAGCAATTGGCATTGCGCCGGAATCGTGCTATGTGTTTGAAGACAGCATTTCGGGCATCGAATCGGGAATTCGAGCCGGCGCGACAGTTGTCGGATTGGCAACGACTCTACCCTACGACAAAATCAAAGGCAAAGCCCATCTCACCATCAACGATTTCTCCGACTTTCACGTTCGCGATATGCTGAACGTCGAGAGACAATAGATTTTCCGCAAACGCCATTATAGCAAAAACAGCCCCCGAATTTGCCCGGGGCGGGGCTTTCGGAGGCTGTCTATTGTATAAGATTTATAAATTTTACTACTTGTCAAGACTGTGCAACAGTTTTTGATTAATGGCGCGCACACGCGATTCGTCTAATTTTACCACTTTGCGGTCGTAGGTCAGGAGACCGTTTACTTCAATTTCGACGTCGGTGGTCTGGGTATAAACCGCTGCCGAGAATCCGCGCGGTACGAGGTCGAGGAGCTGTTGGGCATATTCCACATACGCATCGGTTACTTCCTTCTCGGTGGTGTACTTCACATAACCCCACGTGCGTTCGTCGTCCCACGAATGTCCTTTGATGAGCAAGCCGATACCGCCGTACTCGCCAAGCACAGTAACGCGTTGAGCATCATATAGATACATTTTCGGCTCGGGATAGTTGTGCAAGTCGATGATATCGCCGCAAGTAAAGAAGTTGCCGCCGCTGGCGGGATTGACAAGGCGCGTCGGGTCCATTTCTTTTGTCCATTTCGCTATTTCTTGGGTCTTGAATTGTCCCCATGCTTCGTTGAACGGTATCCACATATTGATGCACGGGTGAACGGACAACTGCGCTACAATTTCCCCCCACTCTTTGCGATAGTTTGCCTCACTTTCAGGCGAGCGCTCGAATTCTGCACCTTCGAAGTATTTATGCATCTGCCACTGCGGAGTGGCATCGCCGCTCGGCATGTCTTGCCAAACCAAGATACCTGCCTTATCGCAATAGCTGTACCACAACTCGGGTTCGACCTTTATGTGCTTGCGTATCATGTTGAAGCCCAACTTCTTGGTCATGTCAATGTCGTAAATCAAGGCTTCGTAACTCGGCGCCGTGTAGAGTCCGTCGGGCCACCAACCTTGGTCGAGCGGTCCGAAATGGAAGATATCGGCATTGTTGAGTTGCAGGCGCATTATGCCGAAAGCGTCGCGCTTGGTGCTAACCTTACGCATTGCCACATAACTTTTTACGCTGTCGACTTGTTTGCCGTTTACACTTAGCGTAGCCTCCACGTCGTACAGAAACGGGCTGTCGGGCGACCACAGTTTGGCATCGGTCGGCATATTTACCTTTATCGGCTCGCCGTTGATGCTTTTGCCCGAAGCAACCACCTTTTTGCCGTCGAGCACGCGCACTTCGGCAAGTGTGCCCATAGGGCATCCGACAGTTGCAACGTCGAAGTCGATGGTGTGTTTGTCTATGTCGGCAGTTGCCTTGAGTTGCTTCATGTGTACGGGAGCTACCGGCTCTAACCAAACGGTCTGCCAAATGCCGGTAACCTCGGTATACCAAACGCCGCCGGGATTGCGCACCTGCTTGCCGCGCGGCTGATATCCGGTGTCGGTGCCATCATAGACGCATACGTCGATGGTATTGTTGCCGCCAATGACGAGTGCCGGCGTTATGTCGAAGCTGAATGCAGCATAGCCGCCGGTGTGGCTACCTACTTTGATGCCGTTGACCCACACATCGGCGCGCCAATCGACGGCTCCGAAGTTGAGCATCACGTTGCTACCTTTCCACGATTTTGGCACGGTGAAACTGCGATTGTACCACAGTTCGTTGTCTACTCCTACATGCTTGCCGACGCCCGACAGGCTCGACTCAATGCAGAACGGCACAAGGATTTCGCCATCGTAGGTGGTTGGCTTTGCCGAGCCGACCGGTGTGATGGCGTAATTCCACAGCCCGTTTAGGTTCTGCCACGCGTCGCGCTGCATTATCGGTCGCGGATACTCCGCCCAAACATTATTCACATCGATTGTTTCCGCCCAACGGGTTTTGATTCGATTGCCTGCGGGCGAATACTCTGCCTGTGCCGACGACGCAACAATTGCCGCCAGCGCCAACGCCGAAATTGCTTTCTTTAAATTCAATAACATAATTCAGATAATAAACGGTTATAACTCAATAAACACTTTGCAAAGGTGGCGAAAACGGAGCATTCCCACCCATTCGAATGGTTCAATCCATTCACTTA
>JBJEDP010000161.1:0-6162 GCA_051872175.1 Candidatus Limisoma sp. | reverse complement strand
CCGATCTGGCATTGTCAGCCATTGTTTTCGCTATATCTTTGCAGTGTCGGAAGCAAAGAGATGTTTCCAAAACGACAGAAAATAATGGTTAAACACTACGAATAATATGGAGTATTAGATATTTCAAACAGTATTATCTCGTTGGGAAATGCGATAATATTTCTTCTATAATGGTTTTATGTTAGGTTTGTAAACAATGTTGCTTGAAAGAGAGCAACAAAGAAATGAGGTTCGCTGACAAGCGAACTTTTTTTCTTGTATACCTACCTATGCGAACCGAAAAAAAATTCTTACCTTAGCAACATGAAGACAAAGATTCTAATGATAGCAGCCGTCGCAATGCTGATTACGGGCTGCAACGACGATGTAGACTACAACTACGGAGATTTCCTCGAGATATACGCCACCTACGAGGGCAATAACGTGCTGACCTACAACGCACAAGACGACAGCCCGACGGTCACGCTCCACGCCGACGTTTGGAACGAGAAAACCGTAGCCGCCGGCGAGCGCGCCTTTGTGCGTTACACGGTGGTCAACCAAATCGGCGACCACGAGTATAACGTGCACATCGACGGCTTTTCCAAACTCTTCTGCGACGCCCTGCGAAAGGGCTCGACCGACGACATTGCCGGCTACGGTTCAACGCCGGTCGACATGACAAGCATCTGGCGCTCAGGAAGATACATCAACATAAACGCGTGGGTTCCTCACGTCGCCTCGGGAGCAAAAATAATGCTGATAGCCGACGAGGCAACCCTCGACGAGCCGATTCCCGACCTATACCTTATATATAGCACCGGCACGCAAGCCACGACGTTCGAGCGCAAATGCTATGCGTCGTTCGACATCTACAACCTGTGGGTGCGCGAAACCTGCACAGCCATCCGCATACACGTCGACGACCCGACCGCACAAAGCGAATACGTGTTCACGAAATAGCCGACCTACTGCCAGGTGTAGTTATCGACGTGCGAGGCGCGAGCTTTGTAGCCGAAATTGATGTAAGGCCTTAAAAATCTGAAGATTGGAATAGAAAGGAAGAGTTTTTTACAACTCAAAATCGACGCAATTTTGCGCTGCGCGAAGATGTAGATGAGTTGCTCGGCGAAGTAGAGAGCCAAAGCCGAGCCGCCGACGATAGCAGCGCGGATGTAGTCGCCGCCGACGGTGCACCACACAGCCCAAGCAAGCGCCGCTGCCACAACGAGCAGATAAGGCACGCGGACAATCGACATGGCAACGCTCCACAACTCCGCAGCCGGACGCAGTTTCGACTGAGTGAAATAGCGATGATATTTGCCGAATTCGTAGGCTACGCGATAGTCGCGCGGCTTGATGATGACAACACTTTCCGGCGAAAGTTCCGCAACAACGTCGGTCAAACGAGCAAGCTCGGCAACAAACAAATCATCGTCGCCATATTTGAGATTCATCGTCTCCGAAAAACCTTTATTCTTGAAAAACAGGCTTTTACGGTAAGCCATGTTGCAACGATTGCCGCGGTATGCATTGCCGCGAATCGCCGCAGCAAGGTATTGCGAATTCTCGAGAGCCGTGTCGAAAGCGCGGTAGCGATGCCCGAAGGCGGTGTCGCAATCGTCGTCGACGGCGGTAAAGCCAACCACGACTCCAACGGAGTCGTCGAAATGGCGCGTCATCGAGGCGAGCCAGTAAGGCGAAGCCGGGCGGCAGTCGGCGTCGATAAACACCACAACATCGTGTTTCGCAGCCTTCACGCCGAGCATTGTCGAGAGTTTGCGCAGCGACACGTTGCAATTCGTGTCGGGGATAAACGTCGAACGAAGACCCTTAAACTCCATGCTCAGCAGCGTCACAGCGTCGTCGACATACGAAGCCGAATCGGCATTGACGACAATCACCTCGAATTCGCTATAGCATTGATTCATAATGGCATGAACGCAATCCGTAAGACCCTCGCCATTCTCTCGATTGGCAAAAACGACGACCGTAGCCGGCGGCTGCTCAGCGACACTCTCCGTCGCAAACCGATTGTGTTTCAGCCAATTGCGAAGACAGTATTTGCGCCGCAACGAGTAGACGCACTGCGCAACGACGAGCAGAACGATAGCGCAAAGCCCGCAAAGTTCTTCTATTGATATGTTAATTATCGACAAATCCATTGCTATACATTTCAATCTGCGAAGTTACTACTTTTGCATATATTTTAACACCGACGTTTTCAAAACAAATGTTAATACAGCCTGACGATGCGCCGATAAAGTATCGATTGGGCAATGCCGCGCGATGCGAGGTAGACCACAAAGGCAAGCCAGAGCACATTGTTTGCCGCGCCGACGTCTGCCGACACGCACGCCGAGATGCCGAAATAAGCGGCGAAAAACATCGCCGAACTGACTGCCAGCGACACAAGCATCTGCCGAGTGGCTGTCAAGCCGATAAACACGCCGTCCCAAACGAATGCCGCCATTCCGGCAATGGGAATGACGCCCGCCCACAAGCGATAGTCCGAGAAAGCGTCGACAACCGTCGCGTCGGTGGTAAGCAGCCTCGTCAGCGCATTGCCGCCAAGCGCATAAACAGCAGAAAACAAGCACATTACCACTGCGCCCCACACAAACAAGCCATACACGCTCCGCTGCAACATTTGCCTGTTTCGCTCGCCGGCGTAGCGTCCGCACAATGCCTCGCCTGCGTAGGCTATGCCGTCCATAAAATAGGAATAAACAACGAAAAGCTGCATAATTAACGCGTTGACAGCCAAGACCGTATCGCCCGAGCGCGCGCCCGCTGCCGTGAAAAACAGCATTACCGACATCATGCACAAACTGCGCAAAAATATGTGAGTGTTGATTTTGAAAAACCGTCCCATTCCGGCAAAAGAGCCGCGGCTGACGCGAAACGGTGGCAGACCGTGACGTCGACCCAGCCGAACGGCTAACGCCAGCGCAAGCAGCGCGCCAACCCACTGCGCAATGAGCGTACCGAAAGCAATTCCGGCGAATCCGGCGTCGAAAACGAACACCAGCGCAAGACTTGCCACGATGTTTGTCACGTTCACTACAATCGACACAATCATCTGATATACAGAATTTTGCATCCCCACAAACCATCCCGAGATGCTCATTGTGGCGAGCAGCGCAGGAGCGCCCCACACGCAGATGCCGAAATAGCGTTCGACGAGCGCGCGAACGTCGTCACTTGGCTCGATAGCCCACAGAAGCAGTTGGCACAGAGGCAGTTGCAGTATAACTATTGCCGCACCAATGACCGTAGCCACAATTGAGGAGCGCACAAAAAGCGAAGCGCAGTCGGCGCGGTCGTTTCTGCCGAAAGCCTGCGCCGTCATGCCACTCGTTCCCATCCGCAAGAATCCGAAATTCCAGTAAGTCAGGTTGAACATCGTGGCACCGACGGCAACCGCGCCAATCATCGCCGTAGCGCCGATATGCCCGGCAATAGCCAAATCGAGCAGCCCCAACAGCGGGACTACGATATTAGCCACGATAGCGGGAACGGCGATGGCAAAGATACGGCGATGCATCGGTTCGAGGCGGTTAGCGAATTCGTTGATGATTCTCGGCGGCTTCGAGGGCGAGTTTATTCGCCATTACCACAGCTTTTGTGATGTGGTCGCAGATATGGTCGTCGCCGATAAGCTGCTCGATGTTAGCACGTTGCAGCGCACTGTGGACATTCGGATTTACCCCCGAGAGCACCACGTGGATGCCTTCTTTCTGCGACGAACGGATGAGAATTTCCAAGTTGTGGATGGCTGTCGAGTCGATAAACGGCACTTTGCGCATGCGCAGGATACGCACAGCCGGCTTGTCGCCGATGGCGCGCATCATGTCGTCAAACTTCGTAGCCACGCCGAAGAAGAACGGGCCGTCGATTTCGTAGACCTCAACACCGCGTTCGAGGTTAAGTATCTCATGCGTAGTGATTTCCGCACCTTCTGCAATGTCGATTTGCTCGCCGAAATGGTGGATTTGCGTATTCTCCATAACGCGGCGCAAGAAGAGCAGAATGGCAAGCAGCAAGCCCATTTCGATGGCGATTGTGAGGTCGAAAACCACGGTCAGCACGAAGGTGACAATCATCACCGTCACGTCCGATTTAGGCGATTTGAGCAACGCACGCACCGTGCGCCATCCGCTCATGTTGTACGACACCATAATCAACACGCCCGCCAGACACGCCATCGGAATCAAGTTGATGAGCGGCATCAAGAACAAGAAAATCAGCAACAAAACCACGGCGTGAATAAGTCCGGCAACCGGAGTGCGACCGCCGTTGCTGATGTTGGTCATCGTGCGCGCAATGGCGCCCGTAACGGGAATGCCGCCGAAAAACGGCACGGTGACGTTGGCAATACCCTGTCCGATAAGCTCGGTGTTGGAGTTGGTCACCGTACTCGTGGCACCGTCGGCAACCGTTGCCGACAGCAGCGACTCAATGGCGCCGAGCATTGCTATGGTAAACGCCGAGGGCAGCAAAGCGTTGATTGTGTCGATGTTGATGTCTATCGAATGAGGCTCGGGAATCGAACCGGAGAGGTTGCTGAAGCGGTCGCCGATGGTTTCGATGCCCGTGATGCCGCAATATTCGCGCAGAAGGTAGACCACAACGGTCACCGCCACAATGGCAATCAGCGCACCCGGCAATTTCTTCGAAATATACGGAATTCCGGCAATGATGACCAGCGAGACAATGCCGACGAGCAGCGTCGGGAGATGCGTTGTGCCGAAGTGCGTCAGATAGACGCCCCATTTCGACACGAATCCCGCGGGAAGCGGTCCGGTTTGCAGTCCGAAGAAATCAGTGATTTGCGTAGAAAAAATTGTCACGGCAATACCCGATGTAAAGCCGATTACGATGGGATAAGGAATAAACTTGATGACCGTACCCAGCCGAAACAGACCCAGCGCAATAAGAATCAAACCCGCCATAAACGTGGCTATGGCGAGCCCGGTGAGCCCGTATTGCTGGATGATGCCGTAGATAATCACGATAAACGCACCCGTCGGACCGCCGATTTGCACGGTGTTGCCGCCGAATGCCGACACCAAGAAACCGCCGATAACGGCTGTAATCAAGCCCACCGTGGGCGTTACACCCGAGGCAATACCGAACGCAACCGCCAACGGCAGCGCCACGATGCCCACCACGATGCCGGCTATCAGGTCGTTCTTAAACTTCGTTGCATTGTAGTCTTTGAAAGTCGAAAACAATTTCGGCTTAAAATCGATAGAAGATAAAATTTTCATAACTGCTTGAAACCTTGCGTTAAAACAATCTTTCGTAATCCGACTGCAAAGTTACACCAACCGCGCCGATTAACAAAATTAAAACCAAATTATTTGATTTTTAGTTAAAAATCAGGGGCATAATCAGTGGCAATCAGTCACAAAATTCCTCGTAAGCCCGGTCGGCGATGTGGCGCTGAAACTATTCACGAGAGGATTATTATACCCTATCTGATATAATAACAGCGTTTTTGCATTAAATTATACCCAAACGGATATAAAATTAAAAATAATTGCTATCTTTACACCCGAAAAGGTATAAAGACGAATGCTTATGAATAATCTGTCAGCCACGGTCAAGATGTTGCGCAAGCAATACAACCTGACGCAAGAAGAACTCTCGTTGAAGTCGGGCGTGGGGCTACGCTTTGTGCGCGACCTCGAGCAAGGCAAGCCGACACTGCGCCTCGACAAAGTCAACCAACTCCTTGACTTTTTCAACTACGAAATGATAGCAACACAAAAAACTGATAAACGATGAAACAAGCTCGCGTGTACTACAAAGACCGATTGGCAGGGATTCTGACGGAAAGCGACGCCGGCTACGAGTTCCGCTACCTGCCCGAATATCTCACGTCGGAAGCTGCTAAAGCTATCAGCCTGACATTGCCGCTGCGAGAAGAAGCGTATACAAGCAACGTGCTATTCCCGTTTTTCGATGGTTTGATTCCCGAAGGCTGGCTGCTCGACGTTGCATTACGCAATACGAACATCAGCATTCTCGACCGTATGTCGTTGCTGCTGACGTGCTGCAAAGATTGCATCGGAGCAGTAAGTGTAATTCCTATGGAAGAAAAGGAGGAAAGCCATGTGTAATTGTTTGTATTGCTATCGTCCGCTCACGAAGGGCGAAAAAGATATGCACAAGGCG
>JBJEDP010000160.1:0-6192 GCA_051872175.1 Candidatus Limisoma sp. | reverse complement strand
AATTTTTGCTTATATTTACTTATTTTTAAGATAATTACTATACAATTAAAAACTAAAACGAGGTTGTAACGATGCATTAGCGTCACAACCTCGGTAAATATTTGCGAAGGGACTACGCTCCGAAATTGTCGTACATAATGCTCTCCGAGTCAACGCCGAGCGAATCGAGCATTTTGACAACAGCCGCGCTCATCGGACCGGGACCGCACATATAGTACTCGATATCTTCGGGTGCTTCGTGGTCCTTGAGATAGGTTTCGTAGAGCACCTGATGGATAAATCCCGGGGTGTATTTTACGCCGGCGGCATCGGCTGCCGGGTCGGGACGGTCGAGAGCCAAATGGAACGAGAAGTTGGGGAATTCCTTTTCCAGTTGGAGGAAGTCGTCAAGGTAGAACACTTCGTTGAGCGCACGAGCGCCGTAGAAATACGACATCTTGCGGTCTGTGGTGTGAAGTGTTTTGGTCATATGCATAATTTGCGCACGCAAAGGAGCCATACCGGCGCCACCACCTACCCAAATCATCTCTTTCTTTGACTCGAAATGCGGGTGGAAATCGCCGTAAGGACCGCTCATCACCACCTTGTCGCCCGGCTTGAGCGTGAAGATATACGACGAAGCGATGCCCGGCATCACGTCTTGGAAACCGACCTGCGGCTTCGGCTTAAACGGCGGCGTGGCAATACGGACGGTAAGCATTATGCGGTCACCCTCGGCGGGATAGTTCGCCATAGAGTATGCGCGGATGGTCTCTTCGTCGTTTTTGCACTTCAAGCCGAACAGTCCGAACTTCTCCCACGCAGGAAGATATTCGTCGCCGATAAGCGCCTTGTCGATATCGCCGTCGTAGGTCATCTCATACTTCGGTATCTTGATTTGAGCATAACTACCGGGCACAAAGTCCATATGTTCACCGGGAGGAAGTGCCACGATAAACTCTTTGATAAAGGTGGCTACGTTCTTGTTCGAAATCACTTCGCACTCCCACTCTTTCACGCCGAGAACCGATTCGGGCACAGCAATTTGCATATCGTTTTTCACCTTAACCTGGCACCCGAGATGCCAACCTGCCATCATTTCCTTGCGCGTTAGGTGGACTTTCTCGGTGGGCAGAGGTTCACCACCACCTTCGGTGACGCGCACGCGGCACTGACCGCAACTGCCACCGCCACCGCACGCCGACGGAAGAAACACTTTCTCGTTAGCCAACGTCGAAAGCAACGTGCCACCCGACGGGGTCTCCACAGTGTCTTTTTCGTTAATCGTTATCTTGACATTTCCCGAAGGTACGAGATATTTCTTCGCTACCAACAGAATGACAACGAGCAGTATTGCAACAACAAAGAACAATGCTGTTCCTGCTATTATTGTTAGACTATTTTCCATAATTTCCTTAGATTTTGATGCCTAAAAAGCTCATAAAGGCAATACCCATGAGTCCGGTGATAATAAACGTGATGCCGATGCCACGCAAGGGTTTGGGCACATTCGAATAGCTCAAGCGTTCGCGGATAGCCGCCAAGCAGACGATTGCCAGGAGCCAGCCGATGCCCGAGCCGAGACCGTAGACTGCAGCCGTACCAACCGAACCGAGGTCGCGTTGCTGCATAAACAGCGAACATCCCAAGATTGCACAGTTGACGGCTATCAACGGCAAGAAGATACCCAACGAAGCGTAGAGACTCGGCGAAAACTTTTCGACAGCCATCTCAACGAGTTGCGTCATCGACGCAATCACTGCGATGAAGAGTATTAGACTCAAGAAACTCAAGTCGACCGTGGCAAACGAGGGGTCAATCCACTGCATAGCGCCGGGCTTCAAAAAATAGGTTTCGAGCAAATAGTCGACGGGGACGGTAATCACGAGCATAAAGGTAACGGCAATGCCCAACCCGAAGGCTGTTTTGACGTTTTTCGACACGGCAAGGTAAGAGCACATTCCGAGGAAGTATGCAAACACCATGTTGTCGATAAATATCGAGCGGATAAATAGATTCAGATTTTCCATAATTCCTCAGTAGTTTAGTTCTTTTCTTGCAAGTCTTTATTACGCGAGCGATGCACCCAAATGATACAAGCCACGGTTATCAACGCCATCGGAGGCAAAATCATCAAGCCGTTGTTTTCGTAGCCCCAATCGTACAAGAACTGCGGAACGACCTGATAGCCCATCAACGTGCCCGAGCCGAGGAGTTCGCGAACGGCGGCAACGATGATTAAGATAATCGAATAGCCCAAGCCATTGCCGATGCCGTCGAGAAACGATTGCCACGGCTTGTTGGCAAGCGCAAACGCCTCCAATCGACCCATCAAGATACAGTTGGTGATTATCAAGCCGATAAACACCGACAACTGTTTGCTCACCTCATAATTGTATGCCTTAAGCACTTGGTCGACAATTATCACAAGCCCGGCAACGACAACGAGTTGAACAATAATACGTACGCTGTTGGGCACACTGTTGCGAATCAACGAAATGATGACATTGGCAAACGCCAACACGGCAGTTACCGAGATGCCCATCACAATGGCAGGCTCCAACTTTGCCGTAACCGCAAGCGCCGAGCAGATGCCGAGCACTTGCACTATTACGGGATTGTTTTTCGAGAACGGATTGAAAAACACCGTTTTATCTTTTTTGCTAAACATAAGGCACTACTTTTTATCGTTTTGCAAATCTTTCAAGAACTCTTGATAGTCGCTCAAGCACGACATTATCATCGACTGTACGCCGCGGCTGGTAATCGTACCGCCGGTAATTGCGTCGACATAGTCTTCGCCGCCGGCAGGCTTCTGCCCCTTCTTGAGCACGGCTACGCTCTTAAATTCGCCGTCTTTAAACAGCATCTTGCCGCGGAACTGGTCGGAGAACTTCGGTTTGGCGATTTCAGCGCCGAGGCCCGGAGTTTCGCCTTGATGCGAGAAGTAGGCGCCATAGATGGTATTCCCGTCGGCATTGAGCGACACATAGCCCCAAATCGGACCCCATAGTCCCGCGCCGTAGACCGGCAAAATATATTTGGTCGTGCCTTCCACTTCGCAGACAAACACCGGCAAGCGGCGCTGCGACTGCTCTTTCTTAATCTCCGACGACATTTCTATCGAGAAAGCATCACCGTCGATGCGCTCGCCGCTCGCGTTGACAACATACGAGTCTTTGACGTATTGCTCGTAAAGCGAAATCGCATTGTCTTTCTCCGACGGAACACGTATCGAACTGAGCATCTGCTGCATCTTGTCGATACGCACGTTTTCGTCTTGCTTGGGCTTTAACGCCAACGAAACCCAAGCCAACACGGCACCGACAACACAAACCAATGCCGTTATATATATTATTGTATATGTATTTCCTTGCTTATTCATAGCCCTACGATTGTTTTTGACGGCGCATTCTGCGACGTACGTTCGACTCAACAACACAGTAGTCAATCAGCGGTGCAAATGCGTTCATCAGCAGCACTGCGAGCATTGCGCCTTCGGAATAGCCCGTGTTGTATATTCTGATTAGCATAGCAAGCACACCGACGAAAAATCCGTAGATATACTTGCCGAGGGTTGTATGCGCCGCCGTAACCGGGTCGGTTGCCATAAACACGGCGGCAAAGGCAAATCCGCCCAAGCAGAGATGCTGCAGCGGCGACACCATCGATGCCGGATAGGTTGCCGACGGCAGCAAGTATGCCAAGCCTGCCATTGCAAAGCCTCCCACAAACACCGACAACATTATTCGCCAACTTGCCACACCGGTGATGAGCAAGAATGCACCGCCGAGGAGGATAAACAGCGTCGACGTCTCGCCTATCGAACCGGGAATAAGTCCCAAGAACGAATCCCAGAGCGTCAAGCCGTTGCCCAGACAGTCGGTCAGATGTGCGCTGCCCGAACTTGTTGCCAATTGCCCGAGCGGAGTGGCTCCCGTAAACGAATCGACCGGCGTGCCGGCGCCGATACCGAACCAGCTATACGACTCCGTGCCGACAAACACGCCGTCGCCCGACATCTTCGACGGATAGGCGAAAAACAAGAACGCACGCGTCGACAACGCTACGTTGAAGATGTTCATTCCCGTGCCGCCAAACACTTCCTTGACAAAAACTACAGAGAATGCTGTCGCTACGGCAATCATCCACAGCGGAGTCTCGACCGGGCATATCATCGGTATCAAAATACCCGACACCAAGAAGCCTTCTTGTATCTCGTGACCGCGAATCTGTGCCGACGCAAACTCGATGCTGAGTCCCACGACGTAAGCAACTATGATTTTTGGCACTACGGCAAAACAACCGTAGGCAAACGATTCCCAGAACGGTGGACAATCGCACCCTATTGAGAGGAAGCGTTGATAGCCTACATTATATATACCGAAAAGCAACGCCGGAAGCAATGCAAGCACCACTATCGACATCACGCGCTTCGTATCGACACTGTCGTGAATATGTACGCCCGACTTCGACGTCGTTGCAGGAACTGTCAGGAAGGTTTCCATACCTTCGTAGACCGACCTGAATGCCGAAAAACGTCCTCCGGGCTCGAACATCGGTTTATAACTCCGATATCGTTTTATCATTCTGTTTTGAAAACTCTCTTTCATTGCAGCGATAGTTTTAGTTAAGTTCTTTTCTTAGATAGTCCAAGCCTTCGCGCACGATGCGTTGCAACTCAAGTTTGGACGTGTCGATAAATTCACACAGCGCAAAATCTTCGGGCGCAACTTCGTAGATGCCCAATTGCTCCATCTTTTCGATGTCGCGCGCGAGTATCGCCTTGATGAGAAATTCCGAATAGATACCCATCGGCTGCACCTTGTCGTACTCGCCTGCCATAATTATTGCGCGCTCGCCGCCGTTGATTCGAGCATCAAAGCGATGCGACGCCTTCGAGCCGAGCCAAGTGGCAAAAGTATGACCGAAGCTATATTTGTTCTTGCCAAGACGTGCCCAGCCGAGAAATTCGATTTCCTCGTTGATTTCCGGAATGACCGACACCGTTCGATACGGGAAATGCAAGTATCCGTCGATTGTTTCTTTCACTCCGGTAAGCAAATTGCCCGACACGATGCGCATTGCATCGACTTCGCCCTGAAGATTGCCTTCGAGCAGATTTTTCAACGATTCTCCCTCGGTCGCTTTTACAAATCGAGCCTGCGCGACGCACGAACCGCCAACGGCAACACGACATCCGAAGTCGAGTGTATTATTATTAAAGAGGTGTCCGATTTTGCAAACCGTGTCGGCTCCCATCGTCCACACTGTTTCGCCCTTGTTGACAGGACTGATTTTTTCAATCTGCACACCGACATTTCCTGCAGGATGCGGACCGTCGAACAGATAAGTTTCGCTATGCGGAGTCGAGATTTCGTTGTCGGGACGACATCCTATATAAACCTTACCTTCAGTCAAACCGCCAAGCACTTCCACGCCCTTGCGGAAATCCTTTTCGTCAGCGACGAGCGACTTAGCCGACATAGGAGCACTGTCGAAAGCGGTGACAAAAATATCACGAGGAGCCTTTGCCGACTCGGGAATAACGTCGTAAGGACGTTGACGCATACGCACCCAGAGCCCGGCACGCTTGAGCAACGTCGTAACGCCGTCGGCATCCAGCCCCTTTGTCGCGAACGTCATCGCCGTCGCTGTATTGTCGGCGGTGACCTCAACACGCATTATTCGGCGACGCTCGCCTCTTACAATCTTGGCAACAACACCCGACACCGGAGAAACCAGACACACATCGGCGTCGTTCTTATCGTAGAGCAACGGCTCGCCCGCCTTGACCGGATCGCCTTCGCGCTTCGCCAACTTCGGCGTAAACCCGGGAAAGTCCGACGGACAAACGGCATACTGCTGCGATATCTTTTGCGAGCTACTTTCCGCAGGCTCCGGCGAAAAATCCACACCGATGTCAAACCCGCGTTTAATTCTAATTAAGTTAGACATATCTTTTTCAGTATATCGTTATTAAGGTATATATTTTAATCCACAAAATTAAGAATAATTTATCAGTTAATCCCACTTTGTCACCAAGATTTTTTACAAAAAATATTTTCACAACGAAAGTAAGACATAATTAACACAATTTAAGTATAGGCACCGAAAAAAACTTAATGTTGCGAAAAAAAGTAGCCCGGAATGTTGGATATATAAAATTAATATGATACATTTGCGATAAAATTATTGAGTTAATGCTACCTT
>JBJEDP010000159.1:0-6193 GCA_051872175.1 Candidatus Limisoma sp. | reverse complement strand
CGGGAGAGTAGGTCACCGCCCCCTTACAGAGGATGAATCACAATCGGTTCATCCTTTTTTTTTGTTTTTACCGAGCCGCTATAAAATTTGCTTTTGCGAGCAATTTGCAGTACTTTTGCATAAGATAGGCTTATAGCATTATCGTTGCATATAAAAAGAGGAATTGTATGATAAGATATTTATTAATTATTCTGTTTCTTCCGTTGTCGCTGATGATGACGGGGCAGAATTTGAGCCAGGCGAAGAAGTATTTCCAAGCCGGGAACTATCAAAAGGCATTGCCTCTGTTTCGAGAGAGTCTGAAGTCGTCGCCGAAACGTGCCGATTTGAATCAGTGGGTCGGTATTTGCCTCTGTGAAACGGGTAAACACAAAGAAGCTTTGCCGCATCTTGAGTTGGCTGCGAAGTCGCTGGCTACGTCGAATGCTTATTTGGCATCTTACTATTTCCGCTCGATGGACTATCGCCGTGCGTCGGACTATTGGGATTCTTACTTGTCATTGCGTGACGATGATGAAGAATTAGACGAGCGTTTCAGCGATGTCAAGAAAGGAATGGACATGCTCAGTAACGTCGAACGGATTGCGATTATCGACAGTTTGATTGTCGACAAGGCTGATTTCTTCAAGCATTATCGACTGTCGCCTGAGGCGGGGTCGATTTCCGGCACTGAGATTCTGCCGTATACGAAGCCGCAAGTGTCGACGTCGGTCTTTATGCCTGAGTCGAAGGAACGTATGCTATGGGCGCAGCTGGATTCTGCAGGACGTATGTGCATTACCGAGTCGTATAAGTTTGTTACGGGCAAGTGGGACAACTACAGTGTTGTTTCGCCGGAGCAACTTAACGATGGCGGCGACGTCAACTTTCCGTTTTTGATGGCAGACGGCACGACGCTCTACTATGGCTGCTGCGGAGCGAATTCTATCGGCGGTTACGACATCTATATGTCGCGTCGCGACGGAACGACCGGCGAGTATTTGACGCCGCAAAACATTGGTTTCCCGTATAATTCACCCTATGACGATTATTTGCTTGCCATCGACGAGATGACCGGCGTAGGATGGTGGGCAACCGACCGTTTGCAGATTCCCGGCAAGGTGGTTATCTACATTTTTGTGCCCAACAGTGTTCGCCGAAATTGTGACCCCGATTCGGATGACGTCTACAGCCTCGCAGCCGTAAAGTCGATAAAGGATACTTGGGATGCCGACACGGATTATTCGGCTTACCGCGAGCGCATTAACGCAATAACTTACGAGGACGATGCTGAAGAGCACGAATTTGTGTTCCACGTTCGTAACGGGCTGACATATACGCGTTTCGATGATTTTCGAAGTGCGGAAGCGCGTGGTTTGATGGAAAAGCACGTCAAGGTGGCGTCGTTTATCGACGATATTCGCAGCCAACTTGCCGACTTACGCAAGTCGTATCGCAATGCCGGCAAGGCATCTAAGCAAAACTATGCCGCAAAAATCGTAACGTTAGAGCGCTCAATTTTGAAAAATGAGGACGAACTTCGCAGTATTGCACGTGCAATCCGAGCTGCCGAGTTGTCGCAGTTAAAAGGTGAGGAGCGCGATGATTGATTTTGAAAAAATAGCGCGAGAGTCGCTGTTGTATAACTTCCATTCGCACACGCCGTACTGCGACGGGCATGCGCCGATGCGCGACTTCGTGGAAGAGGCGGTGCGTCAGAGATTTACCGATTGGGGATTTACGCCGCATTCGCCGGTGCCGATTGCCTCGCCGTGCAACATCGAGTTGGCTGACGTAGAGAGATATTTGGCTGATTTCGAGACTCTTCGCCGCGACTACGACGGACGAATACGTTTGTATAAGTCGTTCGAAATCGACTATCTCAACGACGAATGGAACGCACGAAATCCGCTCTACGACGATTTCGACTTGGATTATAAGATAAGTTCGGTGCATTTTGTGCCGTGCGGCGATGAGTTTGTCGACACCGACGGCCGTTTTGAGTCGTTTCGCACCAAGATGGCGCAATATTTCGACAACGACATCGAGTCGGTAGTGCGGTTGTTCTACAGCCAAACGCTGAAGATGATAGAGCGCGGCGGATTCGACATAATCGGGCATTTCGACAAGATTGGTCAGAATGCCGGCTACTTTCGTCCGGGCATAGAGAACGAGCCTTGGTACACGGCGTTGGTGCACGAAGTGGTAGATGCCATTTGCGATAACCGTTTGATTGTCGAGATTAACACCAAGTCGCTCGCCGAGCATGGGCGTTTGTTCCCGAATGAGCGCTATTTCGGGCTGTTGAAGCAGCGCGGAGTGCCTGTTGTATTTAATTCAGATTCGCACTATCCGGAGCGCATCAATGCCGGACGGATGGAGGCGATTAACATTTATAAAAACATATAGAGATGCCTGTAAGAGTGCCAAATACGCTTCCCGCGGTCGAGGAACTTAGGGAAGAAAATATATTTGTAATTGACGAAAAACGAGCGTCGACGCAGGACATCCGTCCGCTTCGCATTGCGGTGCTCAATTTGATGCCGTTGAAGTTGATGACGGAGACCGACTTGCTGCGGCTCATCAGCAACTCGCCGTTGCAGATTGAGCTCGACCTGGTGTTGCCCGACGACCATCATTGGACAAACACGCCGAAGGAGCACATCGAGGAGTTCTACAAGACGTTCGACGAAATCAAGCAGAACAATTACGACGGCTTCATCGTGACGGGTGCGCCCGTCGAGATGGTCAATTTCGAGGACGTCGACTATTGGGACCAACTCGAGGAAGTGTTCGATTGGTCGAAGCGTCATGTGACGTCGACAATCTATATCTGTTGGGCGGCGCTTGCCGGATTGTATAACAACTACGGCATCAAGAAATATCCGTTGCCACGCAAACTGTCGGGCATTTTTCCGCATTACGTTGTGGAAAAGAACAATCCGCTGTTGCGCGGCTTCGACGACGAGTTCTACGTGCCGCACAGCCGACATAGCGAGGCACGCCGCGCCGACATCGTTGCCGAACCGCGGTTAAAGATAATTGCGGAAAGTCCGGTGAGCGGACCCTACATCATGATGGCGCGCAACGGACGTGAAATCTACATTACCGGGCATTCGGAGTATTCGCCGACGACGCTCGACTTCGAATATCATCGCGACCTGGAAAAAGGTCTTAATCCGTCGATTCCGAAGAACTACTATCAAGACGACGACCCGACGAAACCACCTGTCGTGAGGTGGCGAAGCCATGCAAACCTGTTGTTTTCCAACTGGTTGAACTATTTCGTCTATCAAGAAACGCCATATAATCTCTCTGACATTCGATGACGGCGACTCCCCAAGCGATAGAACTACTATCGCCGGCGCGCGACTTGGCGACGGCAATGGCTGCCATTGCGCATGGCGCCGACGCTGTCTATATGGGTGCGATGCGTTTCGGCGCACGTCAGTCGGCTGGTAATTCGGTCGACGACATACGCCGCGCGGTGGAATTTGCCCATCAGTACGACGCAAAGGTGTATGCAACGGTCAACACGATTGTCTACGACGACGAGTTAGACGACGTGCGCAGGCTGATTGGCGAGTTGTATCATGCGGGAGTGGATGCCCTGATTGTGCAAGATATGGGCATACTGCGGATGGACATTCCGCCAATCCAGTTGCATGCGAGCACGCAGTGCGACATTCGTACCGCCGACAAGGCAAAGTTTCTGGAGAAGGCGGGTTTTTCGCAGTTGGTGCTTGCACGCGAATTGACCGTCGACGAAATTCGCACGATACGCGCGGCTGTCGATGTACCGTTGGAGTATTTCGTCCACGGCGCGCTGTGCGTAAGTTATAGCGGGCGCTGTCATGCCAGTTGTGCCCTCACGGGACGCAGTGCCAATCGCGGCGAATGTGCGCAAATTTGCCGATTGCCGTACGATTTAAGCGATGAGCGCGGTGTGGTAGAGCGCGGCAAGCATTTGTTATCGCTCAAAGACAATAACCAGAGCGACCGCCTTGAGGCGTTGCTCGACGCCGGCGTGTCATCGTTGAAGATTGAAGGACGTTTGAAAGATATTGCCTACGTCAAGAACGTAACAGCTTACTACAGCGAACGTCTCAACGACATTTGCCGTCGCATGCCGGAGCGCTATTGCCGACAGTCGCAGGGACGTTGCAGTTATACGTTCGAGCCCGACCCGGCGAAGAGTTTTAACCGCGGTTTTACGCATTATTTCAGCGCCGGACGTATGCCGGAGGGAGAATTGGCGGCTCCGCTTACGCCAAAGTCGATAGGCGAACGAGTGGGCACGGTTGCGACGTGCAAGGGACGGACAGTTGCTATACGGAGCGATAAATCGTTTGCCAACGGCGATGGTTTCGTCTATTTCGACGCAGAGGAGTTGAAAGGTTTTCGGGCAAATCGCGTCGACGGAAACCGCATCGAAACGCTCAACAAACTTGCAATTGCGAGCGGCACACCGTTGTATCGCAATTACGACAAAGCATTCACCGACGCCTTGCAGCACGATTCGTCGGAGCGACGGATTGACGTGAACGTAACGCTTATGGCTACGCCATTCGGCGTGTGCATCGATATGGAAGATAGTCGCGGAGGCGTGTCTGTTCTGCAAGAAACTCCGATGGAGCCTTCGAAGACCGACCAGACGGAGCGGCAGCGCAGCGTGTTTGCCAAACTTGGCGGAACGCCGTACAGGCTTGCTCGGTTCGACAATGCGACAACTGCCGGAATCTTCTTGCCGGCATCGCTGCTCAATCAGATGCGGCGACGTGCCGTAGAGGCATTCGAGCGCCAACGGCGAATCACTTATCCCTACGAATATCGCCGTGAGGAGGACCGAGGGGCGACATATCCGTCGACGTGCCTGACCTATGCCGACAACGTGTCGAACCGACTTTCGCAGACGTTCTACCGCGACCACGGCGTGACGACTATTGAGCCGGCGATGGAAACATCGACGCCACAAAAAGGCGCGGTGGTGATGACTACGCGTTACTGCATTCGTCGACAGCTCGGAGCCTGCTTGAAGACGCCTGGGCGTAACCGCTTGGGACAACACCTGACGCTTACGTCAGGCAACGTTCGACTCGCTGTGGAGTTCGACTGCCGTCGATGCGAAATGATTTTGAGAACGATAAAACCTTAACAGTAATGGCACTACATAACGATTTCGGGAAGAAAGGCGAGGCGGCTGCGCGCGACGCACTGCTGCGCAAAGGCTATCTGATACGCGAAACCAACTGGCGGTGTAATAAGTTTGAAATCGACATCGTTGCCGAGAAAGACAATCGGCTGATAATCGTCGAAGTAAAGACCCGCTCGCATGAAATCTACGACCTGTCGAAAGTGATAAATGCCAAGAAATGCGCCAACCTCATCAGCGCCGGCAAGGCGTATCAAAAGATGAACGATTTGCCGTTGGAGTTGCAGTTCGACATCATTCTGCAAGTTGGCGAAGACGAAGACCATTTCACTACGGAGCATCTCGAAGATGCCATCCATCCGCGACTCCGAACCTACTGAACATTCGTCGGAGCGTCGGCAGCGAGGCTGTAGAGCTCGAGAAGAGTGGTGTTGTCGCAGTCGGTGCCTGTAATGCTGCTATCGAGATGCTTGATGATGGCATCGTCGGCGAGCTCGTTGATGAAGTCCGACTCACCGAGTTCGCTGAATCGTTTGAGAAATTCGCTGACGGTCATATCGCGGTAACTGCGCGCGGGCTGATAGGCAATCGACTCGTCGCCGGTAACGACAGCCGACACCATTGCTGCTTCTTCGAGTTTTTCGAGCACGTTGTTAAGCAGATGCAAAGGCAAGTTGTACGATGTCATCATGTCGTGCTTGGTCAGCGGAGCCTGTCCGGATTCGAACCGTCCCACGATGATGGCAAACGTGTAGACAGCCAGTTTGTTGTAGTAGCGTTGCGAAATGGCGTCGAGTTTGTTGATGTAGCTGAATCGGAAAATGTTTTGCGCAGAGTAGGTTAGCACCACTCCGGCAATGATAATCACCCATGTGGCATACATCCAAATCATCAACAGCGGCAGGAAAGAGAAACTACCGTAGATGGCGTTGTATTTGGTGACATACATCTGGCTTCCGACGAAAACAGTTTGAAGGACTCTGAACATCGTGCCGCAGATGAAGCCCGAAATAAGCGCATAGCGGAATTTTACCTTTGTGTAGGGGATTAGCGCATACATCG
>JBJEDP010000158.1:0-6241 GCA_051872175.1 Candidatus Limisoma sp. | reverse complement strand
TTTTGTTTGTTTATAATAAAAAATGTAACCACCTTTGCATCACAAACCTAAAACAATCTTTTTTACCTTAAAAAATTATACCTATTGGAAACCTATAGAGGAAGGGACTTTGGGAAAAAGTTCCTTTTTTTGTGCCCGTATGCGAAAATCACATTAAAAAATGACTCATTTGAAAGAAAAAGAAGCGAATATGTTACAGAAATATGTTTTTTAACATAGAATTATTTGGTAGTTTAATTTTTTTTAGTACTTTTGCAAGCGAAATTAAGTTATAAACAAAATTTATTTATTATGAACATTGAAACAATCGGTTCGTGGGCCGGTCTTGTGTGGAACGCACTCGACGGTGTAGAATCTATGAATTTCAAAGCGCTTAAGAAAGCCACAAAACTTAAAGAGAAAGACTTATATGCAGCATTTGGCTGGTTAGGTCGCGAAGGCAAATTGAACATTACTGAAGTTGAAGGAGAATTGGTTCTCTCACTGAACAAGTAAATCAATCACTTTTGTTGTTGCAAAAGATATTGAAGAAGGGCAAGCACGAGATGTTTGCCCTTTTTCTGTATACGTTGATTTTTCATTTTCGCTTTGATATTCGGCTAATAAGCAGTACTTTTGTAAAATAATTCACAAAAAAATGGCACAGATAGGTTCCGTACAGACAAACGTAGGTAAGAAGGTGCTGCTTCTCGGGAGCGGCGAGTTGGGAAAAGAAGTAGCAATCGAGCTTCAACGCTATGGTGTAGAGGTTGTTGCGTGCGACCGCTACGAGGGCGCACCGGCAATGCAAGTTGCTCACCGTCACCACGTGTTCAGCATGCTCGACGGCGAAACGCTTGAGCGCGTCATCCTCGAAGAGCATCCCGACCACATCATTCCCGAAGTGGAAGCCATTGCAACACCGGTATTGGTAAAACTCGAGCAGGAAGGCTTCAACGTAACGCCGACAGCCAAGGCAACGCTGCTGACGATGAATCGCGAAGGTATTCGCCGACTTGCCGCCGAAGAACTTGGCATCAAGACGTCGCCCTACCGTTTTGCGTCCGACAAAGCGGAATTCGAGGCTGCAGTCGGCGAGATTGGCATTCCGTGCGTCGTTAAGCCGATTATGAGTTCGTCGGGCCACGGACAGAGCGTCATCAAGACAGCCGACGACATCGACACGGCGTGGAAGATAGCCCAAGAAGGCGGACGCGCCGGAGCGGGACGCGTCATTGTGGAAGGCTTTGTCGATTTCGACTACGAGATAACGCTGCTTACCGTGCGCAGTTGTGCAGGAACGACGTTCTGCCAACCGATAGGACACATACAAGTCGACGGCGACTACCGCTATTCGTGGCAGCCGCAAGCGATGAGCAGCCGCGCCCTCAAGCAAGCGCAAGAGATTGCTGCAAAAGTAACCGGCGCACTCGGCGGCTACGGAATCTTCGGCGTGGAGATGTTCATAAAAGGCGACGAAGTGATTTTCAGCGAAGTGTCGCCGCGCCCGCACGACACAGGTATGGTGACTATGATTTCGCAAGACATGAGCGAATTTGCGCTGCATGCAAGAGCCGTTCTCGGGCTGCCGGTGAGCGACATCCGCTTCTACGGACCGTCGGCATCGCGTGCCATCGTCGTCGAAGGCGACACCGACAAAGTTGTGTTTAAGAATCTCGAAAAGGTGCTCGCCGAGCCGGGCGTGCAGATTCGCATCTTCGGCAAGCCGGAGATTGTCGGGCACCGTCGCATGGGCGTAATTCTCGCCACCGCGGAAACTACCGAAGAAGCAATACGCAAAGCCGACCGGGCATATGATGCACTCGAAATCGAAGTATTGCCTCGATAAATAAACTAATTAGACATAGGAAACTCTCACACAGGATGAAAAGAATATTAATTTTGTTGCTGATTGCGGTTAGCGTCGTTGCAGCACGAGCAAAAGACACCGACTTCAACACGTGGACGATAATCACGGCAAAAGTCAAGATAGCGAAAGGTCTATCCGTATCGGGAACCATCGACTACCGTACGCGCCAAGATGCGTCGTCGACCGATTGGTGGGCTTTTCGCACCGCCATCAACTACCAGGCGCTGCCTCATTTCAGCGTCGGTGGCGGCTACGAGTTGCAACTGCTC
This sequence comes from Candidatus Limisoma sp., assembly GCA_051872175.1. Lineage (GTDB taxonomy): Bacteria > Bacteroidota > Bacteroidia > Bacteroidales > Muribaculaceae > Limisoma. Next base: position 4,123 of record JBJEDP010000158.1, on the reverse strand, counting down.
TATCGAAACGGCTGGAACAATCGGCATCGCTACCAGGTGCAAATCGGCGAAAACCTCACCGCGGGGCGTTTCGACTTGTCGTTGCGCGAGCGCTTTCAACACACCATCGACAGCGGCGACAACGATTTCGTGCTGCGTACGCGCGCTCAAGCGAAATACAAGGCGACCGACTTGCTTCGACCCTACGCCTCCGTGGAGTTTCACAACAGCCTGAACAAGGGCGATGGATTTGACTTCAACTTTGTGCGCTACATTGTCGGGCTGGAATTCAAACTCAATAAGACGACGAGCGTCGCGCCCTACTATTGCTTGAACTCCTACGACAAGGAAAATCGCCACACCGCCGCAATTGACATAAACTTCAACTTCTAAAAAAGCTCTAAGAACGTGTCATACGTACAATCAAACAGGTCAGTATTTCGGCAGGTTGACTACCTTGTAATCATCCTATATGCCATTCTTGTGATTGCCGGAGCAATCAGCATCTACGCAGCAAGTTACGACTTCGACAACGCAAGCATGCTCGACTTTTCGGAGTTTTCGGGCAAGCAATTTTTGTGGATTGGTCTATCATTCGTCATAGGCACGGCGATATTGCTCGTCGACGACTGGTTTTTCGAGACCTACGCCTATTTGATATACGTTGCACTGATTATACTACTGATAGTCACCATATTTATAGCGCCAAACATCAAAGGGTCGCACTCGTGGATTGTGATGGGTCCGGTGAGTCTGCAGCCGGCGGAATTTGCAAAATTTGCCACCGCGCTTGCACTTGCCAAACTCTTCAACAGTTACAACTTCAACCTCAACAGCAAGGCTTCGAACTACTTCAAAGCGCTGCTCATCATTCTGCTGCCGGTCATCATCATCAAACTGCAAGACGAGACCGGGTCGGCGCTGGTGTTTTTGTCGCTGTTTTTGGTGCTGTTCCGCGAAGGAATGAGCGGACTGGTACTGTTTGCGGCATTTAGCTCGGTTGTGATATTCGTGGTGGCGCTGAAATATTCGTCGATAATGATTTTAGGCATTTCCGGCGGCGAATTTATCGTGCTTGCTCTGATATTGCTGATGGTGCTTGCCATGACCGTAACCTACGCCAAGTCGCTCTTTGCAGCCCGCAACGTCTTGCTAATCTATCTCGGCGCAGCCATCGTGTTTACAACGCTGATACTTTGCGGCATCGACATTAACGGACGCATCATTCTGCTGTCGACGCTGCTCGTCACAATCGGCTATATCGTCTATGAAGCGCTCAAACGCGACGCAAAGAAATATCTCATCACCATAGCGTTTGCAGTATGCTCGGTAGGTTTTCTCTACTCGACCAACGTGGCGCTCGACGCTCTGGGCGCACACCAGCAGATGCGTATCAAGGTGGCACTCGGCATCGAAGACGACCTGCGCGGCGCCGGCTATAACGTCAACCAGTCGAAGATAGCCATCGGCTCGGGAGGGTTTGCCGGAAAGGGATTCCTCAACGGCACGCAAACGAAGTTGAAATACGTGCCCGAACAGCATACCGACTTCATCTTCTGCACAATCGGCGAAGAACAAGGATTTATCGGCACAAGTATCGTACTGATACTTTTCACCGTACTGATTCTGAGGATAATACACATTGCCGAGCGGCAATATACGTCATTCGGGCGCGTCTACGGCTATTGCGTGGCGTCGTACCTGATATTCCACCTTGGCATCAACATCGGCATGGTCATCGGATTGTGTCCGGTGATAGGCATCCCGCTACCGTTCTTCAGCTACGGCGGCTCGTCGCTCTGGGGATTTACGATTTTGCTGTTTATTCTGCTGAAAATCGACAGCACCCGCACCGAGCGCAGTTACTAACGGAGCGGAGAGCGTTTATCGTTTAGCGGACGACTCATCAACTCATCAACTCGACCACAGCATCGACAAATTCATCGTCGCCCATGTCGTAAGGCAGCCAACGGATGGTAAAGCCACGGCGCTCCATACCGCGAAACCACGTCATTTGGCGTTTGGCAAATTGATGGATGGCTATTTCGAGTCCGGCAAACATTTCGTCGTAAGTAGTTTCGCCGATAACGTAGCGAGTGATGAATTTGTATTCCAAGCCGTAATAGATAAGGTCGTCGGGCGCAACTCCGGCATCAATCAATCGGCGAATTTCGTCGACCATACCCTCGTCGAGGCGCTGACGAAGACGCTCTGTGATGCGTCGGCGACGCGATTCGCGGTCGATGTCGACGCCTATCAACAGGTAGTCGGTGCGCGGCTGCGGAGTGATGTGTGTGGCGAGCTCGGGATGCTCGCGGTAGTAAGTCTGAATCTCGATCGCGCGGATGGCACGTTTCGCCGTGTCGACGTCGGTGGTGTTGTGCAGCGTTTTCATCTGCTCGAGTATCGACTTCAACTCGTCGAGCGACTTCGTGGCAAGTTCGCGGCGCAACACATCGTTCTGCGGCACTTCTGGAAGGCGCAAACCGTTGAGCACCGACTCGACGTAAAGCCCCGTGCCGCCGCACACGATGGGTAGCCGGTCGCGGCTGCGAATCGACTGCTCGGCGGCATCGAAATCGCGGATGTATTCAAACAGATTGTATTTGTATCCCGCAGGGCAGATGTCGATAAGGTGGTAAGGCACGTCGCCGTATTCGTCGAGGTCTTTTCCGGTGCCGATGTCCATGCCACGGTATATCTGGCGGCTGTCGGCAGATATGATTTCGCCGTTGAGACGCCGTGCCAATGCAACTGCGCGGCGAGTCTTTCCCGACGCTGTCGGTCCGGTTATTACTAATAGATTTGTCATCCTAATCCTTCTATATATTTATACCAAAGTAAGCGCAACCAATAGAACGAGGAACCCTTGTTGAATCGCGACAATATCATCCAGCGATTATTGCTGAAATCGACGTCGCTATTTCGTATTTCGTCGATTGAGAACGTCGGCACGTAGCCACGCATCTTAATCTTTCGACGTCCGGACAAGTCGAATATCTTGCTGGTTACCATTATGTTAAACACACGGCTGATTTCGGCTACGGCAAACGGCGAAAACTTTTCGGAACGGAAATTGGCTGCGATTTCATCTTTTTCCATCCATTGTAATTGCACACCCTCGTCGGCGGCAAATTGCTCGACAACGTCTTCGCTGTCGACGAAGCAGAAATAATGCTCTACAGCCTTGCGACCGCGAATATCGATAGTTCCGTAGCAAAATTTCATAGTCGACTCACCTACACTTTTGTTCATATACTCGCGAACGACGCCTGCCGAGATGATTTCGGAGAAAGCGTCGTTGACCGTAAACGGTGTGTCGAACAAGCCGTCGTGCCCCTCTCTGTAGCACACGCGGTTGCCGCATATCAGAATAACTCGCAATTCCTTCGTGCCGCCGGCGAGCGCTGACGATTGTTCTTGGCCGAACGTAGAAAGCAAATAATATCTATATCCCAAAACGAGAGCATCAATCACGAATACAATCAACGGCAGGAAGTAGAACACGAACGAGTCCGACCACTCCGGATAGTCGGTGAGAAAAGCAAAATACCAATGTCCCCATCCCAAGACAACTACAAGCCCGGTAATGAACAACAGGCGAGGCACCAAGTAATGGTTTTCCGAGCTATAAATATGCCCCAAGATTCTGCGCTCAAACGGCGAACCGTTGCGCATCATACAGTCGACGCAGAACGGCGTGCGCCCGGCGCGCAAGTATATTTCCAGAAGGACTAATATACCCACTATCGGCACAATCAACGCCTTGTAGGGCTTTATCTTTTCGTCGGGCAAATCATGAAAAATCACATCGATGGCAACATAAGCAATTGTAAGCACAAACAAAGCCCGGGCTGCGTTGTACGGAATGAGCGCACAAGTTTCGTAGCGACTATAACGGTTTCGACGAACAAACGCAAACAGCCCCAATGCCATTATCAATGTCAAAAATTGGCATATTCCAAACGGCAGAACGAACACTAACACCGGCACAAGTGCTAATGGCATTCCTCCTATAATATAGTTTTGCCATATCATAAATGGCGAATAGTACGATAGGTTGTTACATTTCTTTCCGTCCATTAGTTGCGTTTTGTGTTTATCCGAGGCCCCTCTCACCTCTTACCTCTTACCTCTTACCTCT
>JBJEDP010000157.1:0-6261 GCA_051872175.1 Candidatus Limisoma sp. | reverse complement strand
TGCCGACAGGAGGTTGGGCAAACGGTACACCTTTAAACACTTTCACACCCGAGCAGTCAGTTCCCTCGAGCACGCCGTTGGAAGTAGTGACGCAAGGTCCTGTCTGCGCCATAGAACAGATAGCCGTTGCAAGAGCCACCATAACAGTCATTATTTTTGCTTTCATTATTACGAGATTTTTTATTTTTCAATTTTAGCAATTATTTTCGTCACAGGCAAATTATTCTCGACATTTCAGCAAAGAATAGTCAAAAATACGTTGTATCTTTGCAGAAAAGGCAAAAAAATGAAAAGAATAATTCTAACGCTTGCGGCAACCGTCTGCATCCTATCAGCATTAGCAGAAACAGTCTACACAACAGAGCGCGATATAGCCTATCGCAGCGACGCCACAGGCTACGCACGCGAGCGATGCACAGTCGATGTCTACCACCCGACCGATGCCACGGCGTGCCCGATGGTGGTATGGTTTCACGGCGGCGGACTGGAAGGCGGAGCGAAAGAAATCCCGACGGAATTGACCGAGTGCGGAATGGTTGTTGTCGGCGTGAACTACCGACTGCTACCGAAGTGCACAATCGACGACTGCATCGACGATGCCGCAGCGGCAATCGCTTGGGCATACGGCAACGCCGAGCGATTCGGAGGCGACCGGCGCAAATTCTTCGTTGCCGGACATTCGGCAGGCGGCTATCTTATCGACATGGTCACCCTCGACAAGAAATGGCTTGCAAAATACGACCTCGACCCGGATTCGATAATCGCTGGAGCATTTCCCTTCAGCGGGCAGTGTATCACGCACTTCAACGTGCGCAAGCAGAAAGGGCTTCAGCCGCTGCAACCGACCATCGACGAATACGCCCCACTCTACTGGGTTCGCGGCGGATGTCCGCCGATAGTCATCATCTCGGGCGACCGCAATATCGAGATTTTCGGGCGCTACGAAGAGCAGGCATATCTCTATCGAATGCTCAAACTTAACGGCAACGACAACGTCGACCTCTACGAGCTGCAAGGTCACGACCACGGCAAAATGATGCATCCCGCATTCCACATACTCAAAGAACACATCCGACAAATCACGAATAACAAATAGAATTTGCTTATTTCATCCGTTTTTGATACTTTTGCAGAAACGAATAGAGCATGGACAATAAATTTATCGGCTTTTTCAAGCGACATAAAATAATCACTACCATATTGGCTATCATAGTGGTCGATGTAGTATTGCTACTCGCCGGCTATTTCAGCCTCGGCTGGTTTACTCACCACGACGAATTCCAAATCGTGCCCGAGCTTAAAGGCATGATGCTCGCCGATGCCGAAGCCGAGCTTCGCAGCAAAGGGCTGAAATACGAAATCAGCGACTCTATTTTCGACAACAGCTCCAAGCCGGGTACAATCATTATGCAAACGCCCAAAGCCGGCTCGAAAATCAAAAACGACCGAACCGTCTATATCACGATTCGCTCGTTTGCAACCAAACAAGTAAAACTCCCGTCGGTTGCCGACTTGTCGCTGCGCCAAGCCCAAACCACGCTGCAATCGTTAGGCTTGACAAACATCAAAGTTGAAAAAGTTCCGTCGGAATATTCCGACCTGGTTATGAGCATCCGCATGAACGGACTTCCGTTGCGCGCAGGCGATATGATACCCGTCAATTCAAACATCACCCTCGTTGTCGGCGACGGCTCGCTTCAACAAGCCATGATAGATTCTGTTATCATCAACGAAGAGCCCGACGAACTCGACTTATCCGACATCCCTGACGACACAGAATTATGATAGACCAAAACATTCTCGATAACGACGACGAACTTGCCGACAGCATAACGTCCGATTCCGGTCAAGAATTATGGGAACACTATCGATTTGTGGCGGAAAAAGGGCAAACGCTGCTTCGTGTTGACAAATTTCTTGTAGCACATATCGACAACACGTCGCGCAACCGCATACAGCAAGCCGCCGACGCCGGATGCATCATCGTCAACGGCAAACCGGTAAAATCGAACTACCGCGTAAAGCCTTTCGACGTCGTTTCGCTGGTGATGGACCGCCCGCGCTACGAGCTCGAAATCATTCCGGAAGACATTCCGCTCGACATCGTCTACGAAGACGACCAACTGTTGGTGGTCAACAAGCCCGCCGGACTGGTCGTACACCCGGGACACGGCAACTATAGCGGAACGCTCGTCAACGCCTTGGCATACCACTTCCGCGACAATCCCGACTACGACGTCAGCGACCCGCGCCTGGGTCTTGTGCACCGCATCGACAAAGACACGTCAGGTCTTCTCGTCGTGGCTAAAACTCCCGACGCAAAGACATACTTGGGCCGTCAATTCTTCAACAAGACCACCCACCGTCAATATGTAGCGTTGGTTTGGGGCAAGTTCGACGAGCCGAGCGGAACCGTTGAAGGTAACATCGGACGCAACCCCAAAGACCGACTGCAGATGACGGTTTTCCCCGACGGCGACCAGGGCAAGCACGCCGTGACCCACTATCGCGTTATCGAAAACCTCAGCCACGTTGCCCTCGTGGAATGCCAATTGGAAACGGGGCGTACGCACCAGATTCGCGTGCACATGCGCCACATCGGGCATCCGCTGTTCAGCGACGAACGCTACGGCGGCGACAAAGTGCTGCGTGGCATTGCAACTGCAAAATATATGCAGTTCGTCCAAAACTGCTTCAAGATATGCCCTCGCCAAGCGCTCCACGCAAAGACCCTCGGCTTTGTACACCCGACAACGCATCAACAGATGGACTTCAGTTGCGAAATCCCCGCCGATATGACAGCCCTGATAAAGAAATGGGAGGACTACTGCAAAAACGGAACAGTATAACGATTACGATGAAAAAGATTGGTCACATACTTGTTTTGACGGTAATACTCATCTCGATGATGAATATCGGCATGGGTATCAGTTTCATCCGTTGTGCCCATTCCGGAACGCTTACCATATTGACGGAAAGCAACAGTCACGACATCGACTGCCAATCGCTGCCCGACTGTATGACAGTTGAAAACATACATTTCTCACCAACGACACTCTCGCATACCGTCGATTTCGACTATCATGTGTTTGTGCCTATGGTTTTCGAAATAATCTCATACACCTCCGACCTGACGGAATCGATACCGACGCCAGCCATCCGACAAGCAGAGCGAATCAAAGGACCTCCGCGACTGTATCTATCTGTCATTCAATCGTTTTTGATTTAGTTTAGACATTTCTCCGGCTTTTAACAAAACCCGGGTTAATTCTCTATGTCTAAAATAAATCAAAACATTTATGAAACTATCAAACTATCTTCCAATCATACTGCTAATAGCAAACTCATCCGCGGCATTCGCGCAAACCGTCGACGACGAGCCGAGTCACGAGCTCGAAGAAGTAACCGTCAGCCAACGAGGTCCGAGTAAGATGGACCTGCGCGGCGCTATCAACGGCACAAAAATCAATCGCGACGAACTGTTCAAAGCCGCATGTTGCAATCTCGGCGAGAGTTTCACGACCAACCCGTCGGTCGACGTAAACTACACCGACGCCGCCACCGGAGCACGCCAAATAAAGCTCCTCGGACTAAGCGGCACATACGTTCAAATGTTGACCGAAAATATGCCCAACTTTCGAGGCTTGGCAATGCCATATTCGTTGGGCTACGTTCCCGGCGCTTGGATGAAATCCATTCAAATATCAAAAGGTGCCTCGTCGGTCAAAAACGGTTATGAAAGCATCACCGGGCAAATCGACATCGAATATCTAAAGCCGGACGACCAACAAGGCATAACCGTCAACACGTTCGTCAACAACGAAGCTCGTTTTGAAGCGAATGCCGATGCCAATCTACACATTAACAAGAAATTATCGACAGAAGTACTCGCCCACTACGAAGACTGTTATGCTTCGACCGATATGAATCACGACAAATTTGAAGACCGACCGGATGTTCGGCAAGTCAATGTTCAAAATCGCTGGAAATACTTCGGCGACAAATACATTTTTCATGGCGGGCTGTCCTTCCTTGACGAGAATCGCCGTAGCGGACAAACTCACGCCACCAATGCCGAGCTATACCGAATCGGCATCGACACACGTCGCTACGAAGCCTATATGAAGCACGCTTTCATCCTTAACAAAGAAAAAGGCACGAATATAGCCCTGATAGCTTCGGGTTCGCATCACGAAACCGATGCCTATTACGGACACAAACTCTACAATGCCGACCAGCAGAACGCGTATGGTCAATTGATGTTCGAAACAAACTTCGGCAGCCGCCATAGCTTGTCGACAGGAGCAAGTATTGTCTTTGATGAAATTCAGCAAGACACACGTTTTCAGAACGACATTACAACCGGCATCGTTTCGCAAACCGAACGAGAGACCACGCCCGGACTCTACGCACAATACACTTACAATCTAAACGACAAAGTAATAGCGATGGCAGGCGTGCGACTCGACCACAGCAGCAACTACGGCACATTCTTCACACCCCGCTTCCACTTGAAGTATACGCCCGTAAAAGTCTTGACGCTACGCGCATCGGTGGGCAAAGGCTACCGCACTCCACACGCCCTGGCGGAAAACAATCATCTGTTGGCAAGCGGCAGAACCGTCACCATCGACAATCTCAGACAAGAGGAGGCGTGGAACTCCGGCATCAGTGCATCGTTGAAAATTCCGGTATTCGAACGTCCGCTAAAAATCAACGGCGAATACTACTATACCGCATTCGACCAACAGACAGTTATAGATTACGACAGCGACCCGACAATAATCCACATCACAAACCTCGACGGAAGTTCTTATTCGCACACCATGCAAATCGATGCGACCTACTCGATTATCGAAGATTTGGAAGTGACACTTGCCTACCGATACAACAACGCCAAAACCACCTACGGAGGGCAACTGCTCGACCGCATTCTGACGAGCAAACACAAAGGCCTCGTCACGGCATCCTACAAAGTCGACATGGCTAAATGGCAATTCGACGCAACGCTACAGCTAAACGGCGGCGGCCGTATGCCCAAACCCTATATCGTCCCCGACGGACAACCTTCGTGGAACGAACGCTACAACTCGTTTGCGCAACTAAATCTACAAGTCACACGCTGGTTCCGCAAATTTTCGATATACATAGGCGGCGAAAATCTAACCAACTTCAAGCAAAACCACCCGATAATCAACGCCGATATGCCCTGGAGCAACAACTTCGAACCGACACTCGTTTGGGGACCCATTTCCGGCGCAATGGCTTATATCGGTTGCAGAATTAACATAGGAAGAGAATTTTAAAACTAACGATATGAAACAATTAATTTTATCATTGGCGATTGCCCTCGGCACAACCATCTGCGCCTCGGCAAAAGATATCCAAACTATCGTCGTAACGACAAATCCGCAAATGCATTGCGAAAACTGCGAGAAACGAATAAAAAACAATCTTCGTTTCGAAAAAGGCATCAAGAAAATACAAACCGACATCGACAATCAGACAGTAACAATCACTTACGATGCCGACAAAACCGACAAAAATACCATAGTCGAAGCATTCGCGAAAATTGATTATCAAGTAGAAATCGTAGAGCCTCAAAAAGAAGATAAATAGGCTTCGACATAGGAACAATCGACCGTTTAAAAAGTAGTGCAACTCTTGCATTTTTGCTCGATTTGCACTAACTTGCGGTCGAAAATCAAGAAAGATGACAGACAAAAAATATGTAATCACCATAGGGCGTCAATTCGGCAGCGGAGGTCACGACATCGGTCGCCGCCTTGCCGAACGCTTGGGCATCGGCTTCTACGACAAAGAACTGCTACTCGAAGCGGCACGCCAATCCGGGATGAATCCCGAGTTGATAAAGAAAGCCGACGAACGCCTTCCGTCGTTCTACATCGGCAACCTGTCGATGAGCATCGGCTACTACATCCAGCCCTTCCAATCGTCGGCTTCTACAATCTACTACGAAGCCATCCAGAGCGCCATTCGCGAAATGATTGAGCAATTGGCAGAAAAAGAATCGTGCGTCGTCGTAGGTCGTTGCGCCGACTATCTGCTTCGCCAAAATCCCAACTGCATCAACATTTTCATAAGTGCGCCCGGCGACGACTGCGCCGAGCGAGTTGCCCGCCGACTGTCGATAAGCATCGACGAAGCCCGCGACAAGGTCGAGAAAGAAAACAAATTGCGCGCCGACTACTACAACTTCTACACCGACCGCCAATGGGGTCAAGCCGACACATACGACCT
>JBJEDP010000156.1:0-6275 GCA_051872175.1 Candidatus Limisoma sp. | reverse complement strand
AATCTTTCGACGTAGGCTCGTCGACGAGGGTGATGCCCACCTCGAAGCGTTCGCGATATTTGTCGGCAGCCTTTGCCATAAAGCGCAACACGTTGTCGACGCCGACGGTTATTGCCGGCGAAATCAGCCAATCGTCGTTGGCGTCGCCGGTTTCGGTACGCGTAAAGCCGACGTACTGACGGCCGCTATAGGGGCGGAGCACTTCGTACTCGTACCACCACGTCGGGTCGACGGTCATCGGGTTGATGATTTGCGCATATTGGAGCGTGCCGCGATTCATGTAGCTGCCGAGCAGGGCGGCTGCCGCCTGACGGTCGCCGTCGATACCGGTCCACTCGCCGAATTGTATCGACCAGTCGGGATAGCTCTCGAAATCGTCGAAAAATGCCGGCTTTTCTTTATTCCACGTCAGCAAGGCATCGTCGCGTCCCGTATAGGCATCGTGGATTAATGTTGCGTCGAGCGAAAACGGCTCGCGAACCGCTTCCGTCAGCGTTATGTTTTTCGTCGCATCGCCGGTTACGTTGAACGTCTCTTCGTAGGTGTTCAATCCGTCTTTTTTAATAACGAGCTCGTGATTGCCGGCATACACTTTTATCACGCAAGTGCCTGATGCATTAAGTTTTGTCTCAGTCGAGCTGTAACTCATTGAATAGTCGGTTTGTTTGAGCGAGAAAGTTGTGCCTTCAAGGCTTACTCCGGTAGTCGCCGTAACGTTGATTGTCAACGTATACTCGCGAGTTTGCGCTTGCAACGCAACCGCTACAAGCAGCATCGCTACCGCCATGATTTGTCGTAAAAACTTCATTATTGTCTTTTGATTAGTTATTTGGCTACAAAGATATAAAATATTTGCGACAACTCGAAATATATGCATATTATACCATCATTATGCGACCCGTTTATGCCATTTTTATGTTAAAAATGACACAACTTAAAAGTTTTTCTTAACTATTTGAAATTTCTTTCGTGTTTTTATTGAAAAATTTGTAATTTTGCAGATAATTTAAATTAAGGTATATTAATCACTAATAATCATTATGAAAAAAATCTATCTCGCATTAGCGTTTTGTGGATTTGTTTCTATGGGTGTCCAAGGTCAAACTATTCTCAGCGAAGATTTTGAATCAGACAACACGGAAACAAGTTTCGACCCCAACCTCCCGACAGGTTGGACTACCTCCGGCGACTACCTCGGAAATCGAGACGATTATCGGTGGAACGTGTATTACTCCTCAAACGGCACAATCTCCGGCACACACTGTGCAAGTTGCGACGGTGCAATGTTTACCTCAATTTCCACCGACGGCGTAGGCCCGCGCGAAGAAATCCTTTTCTCACCGGAACTCACACTCGACGACTCTTACCAACTTTCGTTCAACTGGAAAGCGGCTTCTGCTTCGGCTCTCACAGACGAAGAGTATGAACTCCAGGTGCGCGTAGTTGTCGACGGCGACGTTGCAGGCGCCGAGACCATCTGGTCGTTCTTCGACCCGGTTGCCCTCAAAGACAGCGGCGTTACAACCTTCCCCTGGACAGGTTGGCAAGTCTACAACTCTAAAATCGGCTTGGAAGCCTACAAAGGCAAAACCGTTAAACTTGCGTTCGTCTACAAGATGAAAAAAGAGACCGCCAACGTGGTCTATCTCGACGACGTGATTGTGAAGAAATACACTCCGGCAAACGCTCCTATTGCCAACATCTCGAAGACGCTCTACAACTTCGGCGACGTCTATATCGGCGAAAAAGTGTGGTCGGAAGTGATTACGCTCAAAAACAACGGCGCTAACGGACTCGTCATCACCGGCATCGATGCTCCCAACGGCATTGAAACGACGCTCGTAGAAAGCGAAATCAACCTCGACAAATACGAAACCGCCGAATTCCAGGTTTCCTACACGGCATCGCTCACCAGCGCAGCCGACGCCAACCTGGTTATCCACACCACCGGCGGCGACGTGACTATCCGCTGCGTTGCCAACAAGGTGGCTCTCCCCGACGACTATACGTTCGAAGGCTTCGAGCACAGCTGTCCTCCCGTGGGCTGGACCGGCAAAGGATGGGCGCAGACCTACTATGCTCTCGAAGGCGACTACTCCGCTTACAGCGGTCCGTCGATGGACGGCGCTTCGACGCTCGTCTCTCCGCGTCTCGACATGTCGACCGGCGCTCAATCCGTCTCTTTCACTTGCTTTAACGAATTCGACTCCGACTTCGAAGGCGCTGCGCCCGAAAACGACGTATTCCTCCTCTTCTCGAAAGACGGCGGCGCTACTTGGACCACCGTTTGGACTGCGCCGATGGACAAAGTCAACACTATCGACAACGTAACCGTCGACCTCGGCACTCCCGCTTCCGACAACTGCTACCTCAAATGGGAATACTCTGAAATCGCATTCGACGGTGAAACGGCTCCCGAATTATCGCTCTTCTTCCTCGACCGCGTTGTGCTCCCGAAACTCTACGGTGCCGGCGGCGTGCCCGTGGCTTCGACTTGCATCGCTCCTGCCGACGGAGCTACCGACGTGTTCAACCGCGACGTGAAGTTGGAATGGTCGGAAGCTCAATTCGCCGAAGGCTATCGCCTCTACGTCGGTAGCGACACGGAAGCAACCAACATCGTCAACGGCGTGGATTTGGGCACTGCAACTTCTTACGTCATCGACCGTCTCCCCTACGCTACAAAATACTACTGGCGCGTTGAGCCGTACAACTCGGCAGGTGCTGCACCTGCATCGGCTACTTGGTCGTTCACTACACTCGCCGACCAAACGGTTTCGACATTCCCCTACACTGAAAGCTTCGAAGGCGAAGTTCTTCCGCCGCTCGGATGGTCGATTTCAAACGATCAAGGCACTCGCTGGAGCGACAACAGCATCAATGCTTTCGACGGCAAATACAGCATGTCGGCTTCGTGCCGCGCTGCCGAAACAGAGTCATCGCTCGCTACCCCCGACTTCCAACTTCCCGCCGACCTACCGCTCGAAATCAGCTTCTACTGGGGCAACGACATGCCGGTAGCTCTCAAAATCGACGAAACCGGTTTGGTTGAAAACACAACTACCGCCGACGACGGCATCGATGCTACGTTCTTCGAAATCAACGTCGACGGCGCTTGGAAGCAACTCGCAATCCTTTCCGACAAGAACAACGAATACTGGTGCCACGAGCGCATCGACCTCTCTGAATACGCAGGCAAGACGGTATCTTTCCGTTGGCGCTACTTGGCGCACAGCTATATGAAGTCGTCAGGTGTCGGTCTCGACATGATTACCATCGAAGCCGCTACCGACGCCAAAGCATCGTTCAGCACATCGCTCTGGGATGCCGGCAAGATTAACTACAACGCTTCGCGCACTTCCAACAAGACGCTCACCGTCATCAACGAAGGCAAACAAGCGCTCACCGTTTCGTCGGTTGCTTTTGCAACACCGAACTTCAGCAGCACGCTTACCCCGGGCACCGTTATCGACACGCGCAAGGCGGTTACGTTCGAACTTACGTTCAACGCACTCACCACAGCAGCCGAAGTCAACGACGCTATGACCGTTACGTTCACCAACGGCTTGACAATCGAACTTCCCGTCAAGGGTATTGCTCTCGCTGCCGACGTTGCATTCTTCGACTTCGAAGACGACACCCCGGGCAACACCACTCCCGTTGGATTTACCACAATCGACGTCGACCACAAGCCCACAACGGCTATGACCGGCATGTCGTATCCGCGTTGGGGCGAACCGTTCGCTTTCTGCGTACAAGACACCGAAAACTGGAACAACGTGTTCAACCCCGTTTCGGGCACGAAAGTCCTCGTAGCAATCGCCCCCGCCGACGACAGCGCTGCCGACGACTGGTTGATTTCGCCGAAGATGAAGGCTACAATCAACTCGCACTTCTCCTTCTACGCTCGCAACTGGAACAGCGTAAACTCAATCCTTCCGGAAACACCCCACAGCGTGGAAGTGCTCGTCAGCACAACAGGCAACGACGCTACCGCCAACTTCACTACAGTGATGCCGACCAAGCAAATGCCTTACTACAACGGCAAGACCTACGAGTCGTTCGACGTTGACCTCAGCGCTTACGCCGGCCAAAGCATCTACGTGGCTCTTCGCCACACCGTAACTGCCGGACTCGCTGCCTTCTTCGACGACCTCTGCTACGAACACTTCGAAGAAATCGAAGGCGGAATCAGCACTGCTTCGAGCGTCAAAATGTGCGTATTCCCCAACCCGGCAACTTCGGTTGTTAACCTCAGCGAAACCGCCGACGTTACTATCACGAACCTCAACGGCGCTGTCGTGGCTCGCGCTAACGCAGCAAACCGCATCGACGTTTCCGACCTCTGCGCAGGCATCTATGTGCTCTCCGCTAAGAACGAAAACGGCACATTTACTACAAAACTCATCAAACGCTAATGCGCGTTACAGGGATGAGGGCGGTGAAACGCCCTCATCTCACAAATTTTTTTATTACTTATTTATTACTAACTAAATTTTTAGTTTATGAGAAAAATTAACTTTTTATTAACCCTGTTGGTTCTGTTTGTGGCGGCTCCGTTCGCTCGCGCAGAGAAGACGACAATCAGCCCCTACAGCGAAAGCTTCGAAGGGTTGACTCCTCTGACGGACCACGCATTCGCTCCCGAGTATTGGAGTCACATCGTTGACGCCTATGAAGAAGAAGACGAATACAGCTACACATCAGAAACCTACTACATGACGTACTACTCGCGCGAAACAGGCGGAGTAGACGATGGTACCTACATCGAAGCAGGTAGCCAAACCATTTATGGAAGCGGTTATTATTCCAAAACTGCTAACGACCCGCTCGTAACACCTGCTCTGTCAGGCGATGTGTCTATGTATCTGAAGTTAACAAAAACAACAGGTACTGTAACTTTCTTCACTTGTACTCGCAATGCCGACGGCTCGTTCTCGAAAGGCGACGCATACACGGTAACCGACATGCCGACCCTCTCTACTGAAGAATGGACGCAAGTAACCATTCCGGCAGTTGCCGAAGGCACATACCTTGGCATTCGCCTCAACTACGCTTGTATCGACGAATTTGCAGCAGAAAGCATCTCGTACGGTGGTACTAAGTCTTTAAAGGTTACAAAAATCACCAACAAGACGGGCGACTACGTAGACTTATCTCCCGAAGGCACTGCTACAATCACGTTCGAAGTAACCATCCAAAATACCGGTGACGAAAATCTTAAGCCGGGCGACGAAGGCTACTCTCTTTCTATTAGCGACTACTCAGCAGACTACACCCTTATCGGCGAGCCTACTGCTATCGACCAAGCATTAGCACCAGGCGAAACCTACACTCTGACCATTTCGGCAACAGGCACGTTCGATATCACAGATGTGATTCGCCACCGTTTCGACGTTGTTGAAAACATCGGTGGAGCCGTTACATACGGTGGATGGGTAGAGATCATTCCCTATGGAACAAACTTCCAAGTTAGTATAGGAGATAATTCCAGTGTTGCAACCAGCGGCACAGTCGTTGATTTCGGTATGATTGGCGCCGACTCGTCGAAAACATTCCGCTTGCGTAACAACGGCGATGGCAAAGGTTCTGTTCCCGCTACTATCACTTCTATCACCGCTCCCGCAGGCTACTCTTTCAAAGTTACCGATAAGGACGATGATACTATTGAATATTCCGAATTCCCGATTACTATCCCCGCTCACAGCGAACTGAAACTCACCGTAACAGCCTCGGCTGCTAATCCCGGCACTTGGTCGGGCAACGTTGCAATCGACGTTGATACATACGAAACGTTCAACTTGGCTGTTATTTCTATCGTTACCGACCCGACTAAGTGGTTCGTAACCTTCGAAGACCAAAAATTTCCCGCCGGTTCTTACACTACATCAGACAACTGGAGTATTGGAGATTATAACATTGGCGACAACAAATATTTAGCAAAGAATAGTACTTATTCTGAACTTACTCGCTTCGTATCACCGAAACTTAGCGTTGCCGAAGGCGAAACTCTCACTTTCCAAGCAAGCCAGAACACGTACAGCACTTATTCGACAAACGTAGTTAACGTTTACTACTCTGCCGACCGCAAAAACTGGACGCTCTTGCGCTCTATCAGCAACAAAGCGGAAAACGAAGCCGACAAGATTCTCGTAGAGAAAGAAAGCGACTATCCTTATCCGGCAAAACTTAAGACGTTCGTTCTTGAAGGTGTTCCGGCAGGTGAAGGCTATATCGCATTCGAATCGGGCTACGCTTGTATCGACAACATTTAC
>JBJEDP010000155.1:0-6283 GCA_051872175.1 Candidatus Limisoma sp. | reverse complement strand
TTATTTAGAGCACTTAAATATAAATTAACTTAAAACCTATAGAACAAACACTATAACTAATAAATACATTAATCATTAATCTAATCAAAACGGTATGAAGAGACTACTTCTCTTAACTGCGACGATACTGATAATGGCTTTTGGCGCGGTCAACGCCCAAAATGCTTATGATTGTCGCGGAATTGTCACCGAAAAGAATGGCGACCCCATTATCGGTGCAACATTACAGATTCCGGGTACACAAGTCGGTACAATCACCGATGTAGACGGTAAGTTCACATTAAAGGCTCCCGGCAACGCCAAAGAAATCAAGATTTCTGCAATCGGCTTCAAAGGCGTTACTCTCAAGCCTGCACGCAACATGGGCACTATCGTCCTCGAAGTCGAGTCGACAATGCTCCAAGACGTTGTGGTAACTCAATCGGTGGCTAAAACTCGTATGACTCCGGTTGCTATTTCCGAAATCGGACAAGGAACTATCGACATCAAGCTCGGTAACCAAGAGTTCCCCGAAATTCTCAAGACCACGCCGGGTGTTTGGGCAACTAAAGACGGTGGTGGCTTCGGCGATTCGAAAATCAACATGCGCGGATTTAAGTCGGCAAACGTTGCAGTGCTCATCAACGGTATCCCCGTCAACGACATGGAATGGGGCGGCGTCTACTGGTCGAACTGGGCAGGTCTTTCGGACGTAACCTCGTCGATGCAGACGCAACGCGGTCTGGGTGCATCGTTGCTCTCAGCACCTTCTGTCGGTGGTACTATCAACATCATCACCAAATCGCTCGACGCCAAGAAAGGCGGTAAAGTGTGGTTCGGTATGGGTAACGACGGCATGTACCAAGAAGGTATTACACTCTCTACCGGCTTGATGGACAATGGTTGGGCAGTGACTTTGCTCGGCTCACACCGCTCGGGCGACGGCTACGTTCAAGGCACATTCTTTGAAGCGTGGAACTACTTCGTAAACATTTCGAAACGCATCAACGACCGCCATCAACTCTCGTTCACCGCGTTCGGCTCTCCTCAACAACACAACGGACGTTCGCGTCAAGACGGTCTCACCATCGAAGGTTGGCAAGACGTTCGCCAATATATGGGCGACGACTGCCGTTATAAGTACAACCCGACCTTCGGTTACGACTCTCACGGCAATGTTCGCTCGTCGAACCTCAACACCTACCACAAACCGCAAATTTCGTTGGCACACATTTGGCAAATCGACTACAAATCGTCGCTTTCAACATCAGCGTACGTATCGATTTCGAAGGGCGGAGGCTACAGCGGTCAAGGTCGCGGCAGCTACAGCTACAGCAACTGGTACGGCGCATCGAACGGCACGCTCAACACGACCTTCCGCAAAGCTGACGGCACATTCGCTTACGACGAAATCGAAGCAATGAACGCAGCAAGCACAACCGGTTCGAACATGATTATGAGCCAATCGAACAACAGCCACGAATGGTACGGATTGGTTTCAACTTACAAGAACGAACTTCTTCCGAAGAAACTCACTCTTACAGCCGGTCTCGACATTCGCTACTATGTAGGTCACCACAACAATAAGATTGTAGACCTCTACAACGGTGAATACTATATGGACGACTCAAGCCGCAAGAACGTAAAAGTAGAAAACAACGCAGCGGCAGCCGACCCCAACTTTATGTATGAGAAACTCGGCGTTGGCGACATTGTATATCGCGACTACAACGGCCACACTCACCAAGAAGGCGCTTATCTGCAAGGCGAATACACGATGCTCGACGGCAAGTTCAACTTCGTTCTCTCGGGTTCGTTGAGCAACACCGGCTACTGGCGTGTCGACAATTTCTACTACGACAAAGAGCACGCAAAATCAGACAAACTCAACTTCATCGCAGGAACCGTTAAGGGTGGTGTCAACTACAACATCGACCGCCACAACAACGTATTCGTCAACGCAGGCTACATCAGCCGCGCACCGTTCTTCTCGGGTGGTGCATTCTTGACGGCTAACGTAAGCAACGCAACCAACCCGAATGCCATCAACGAGAAAATCGTTTCGGTTGAAGGCGGTTACGGCTATCGTTCGAAAGTGTTCAGCGCCGACGTCAACGCATACTACACTTTGTGGAAAGACAAAACGACAACACGTTCGGGTGAAATCTTGTCGGGCGAACACGCAGGCGACCGCTACTATCTGAATATGCAAGGCGTAAACGCTCGCCACGCAGGTGTCGAAGTCAACTTCGTCTACAAGCCCACAAACTGGGTAGAACTCAACGGTATGCTCTCCTGGGGCGACTACGTTTGGGACAGCAACGCCAAGGGCTACTTCTACAACCAAAACGGACAACCGCTTGCCGACCTTCGCGGTACGGTAGCTTCAGGCATCCTCGCCGACGACCACGCTTACACAATTCTTAACCAAAAAGGCATCAAAGTGGGTGGCTCGGCACAGACGACAGCATCAATCGGTGCTACGTTCCGTCCGTTTAAAGGCTTCCGCATCGGCGCCGACTGGGTTATCAACGCTCGCAACTACAGCGACTACGAAGTATCGTCGTCGAACTACACTGCAAATTCAGAAATCGACGTGGCTGAACCGTGGAAAATTCCATGGGGAAATCAAGTAGACCTTAACGCAAGCTACTCGTTCAAGATGGGTAACACCCACGCTACCCTGTCGGGCAACGTTCACAACTTAGCTAACCATTATTATGTAATGGATGCATACACCTCGACCGACAAAGTTGGTGCATGGGACAATGCTTACAGAGTGTTCTACTCATTTGGCCGCACTTTCTCACTCCGCTTGAAAGTTAGTTTCTAATCATCAAATAGATAAAGAAAATGAAAAAGAATATATATAACATATTACTGCTGGGCGGAATTGCAATGGCAATGGTCGGTTGCGACGTAAACGATTGGAACGACCACCTCGACGGTTTCGAAGGCGACCCCGCCATCAGCGACACACAAGCCCTTGAATACACATTCACGGCTGCCGACTACAGCAATTTGGCTGCAAACTCCGCCAACGTTGCGAAGGCTGCAGAGTTGGACCTCGCCAACGAACTCAAAACTGTCGGTTCGAAAGGATATTTCACCGACAAGATTACTGCAAAAGACTTCATCCCGGCATTCCTCAGCGACCCCGACTTTGCGTATTTCTCGCTTAGCGACGGCTCTGCAATCAAGATTACCTACAACGTAGCAGGCAGTCTTCCCGAAGAAATCCCCGGCATCGAAGCCGCAGGTACATACAAACTTACCGAAAGCGACTATATGGACGTTTGGGGTAGCGACGAAGACTTCGTTGAAGCATTCGCGCCTTCTAAAGTTCCGTCGAAGTTCATTAATGACGTGCTCGAAAATGCCGGCGAAGGCGGTGAAGACGGCGCCTATATGCTCGTTCAATACAACACCACCAACCAAGAACCGATTTTCTCAACAGTTGAGCCCGAACCCACTCCCGCGTTCCCGCTCAGCGACGTTATCGGCAGTGTCGCTCTTGAAGATGTTGTTGAAATCAACGGCGTGATTACCGCTCTTTGCCAACGCGGTTACATCCTTACCGACAAAAGCGGCTCGATTCTCGTTTACTACGGTTCTGCATTTGTTCCCGATGAATGGGAAATCGGCAACTGCGTAAAATTATCGGGTACAATATCAGCCTACGGCAAGGGACTCCAAATCGATGGCACAACCGCTACGGCTGAGGTTGTCGACAATATGGCATACACCTACCCCGCTCCGAAAGTGCTGACAGGCGCCGATTTCGACACTATGGTAACTCGCACAACCGACGAACTCGCAGTGTATGCTAAATTCGATTGCACCGTTGCTATTTCAGGCAACTACTACAATTCCAAAATTGATGGAGCAGAAACCGCACAAGGCTCGGTTTACCAAGCTACCGCCGCTCAAAAAGCAGCATTCACCGACGGTCAAGCAGCAACAGTTTGCGGCTACTTTGTTTCAATCTCCGGCGGAAAATATGCCAACTTCATAATTACATCAGTCAACGGCACTGCAGTCAACAAGCGCGGCGCATCGACTCGCAAAGCTGCTGCCGACGTGCCCACAACCGTTGAATACGCATTATATCAATACATAGGCTCGGCTTGGAAGGCTGTAACTAATGTTGACGTAGTGAACCCGGCTGACTACAAGGCAATGGGACAATCTTACAACAACTTGTCGTCGACTACCGACGCCGCTTACTACTTGCCGCGCTACCTCGCAGGCAAACACCCGTACGCTAAAGAAGGCGACAGCAAGATTGTTTGCTACTACCTCTTCTCGGGCGGCAAGACATCGATTGTTGCCGACAACTACAAATTCGACGGCACCGCTTGGGTTCTCGACAACGGCGTAGTTACCGAAACGGCTCAATTCGTTCGCAACAAAGGCGCATGGATGTACGACCCGAACGTAACCATCACACTTCCTGCAGGTAAGAGCCAGCCGCTCAGCACGCTCTACTTCCAAGCATGTACCGATTGGGTATGGGCTAACGTCGACCAAAAGATGGGCGTAAGCGAAAAAGGTAAGGGTTATGTAACAAGCTACGGCAACAACGAATACTACTGCGGTACCTCGGCTTACCAAGGCAACGTTGATATTCGTCCGGCTAAAGCTAAAGAGCAATATCCCGAAGGATATGAAGGTATGACCGACGAAGAGATTACTCAACTTATGAAAGACCGCTTTGCTAAGGAAGTAATGCCCGGCGCACTTGCTATGCTCCACCCCGAAGCTGCTCCGATTGATGGTTTGGACGTATTCTACACAATCAATTTCGCAGTCTACACCGGCTCAACTTCAGAATATACTATCGTATACAAAGTTGTCGGCAAGGGTCAATTCGAATTTGTAAGTTGCACATGGGATGAAGCAGCCGAATAAGCGAACTTCATAAACCTAAGAACTCGAGGGCGTGTCAAAAATTTGATACGCCCTCGTTTTTATTTGATATTTTTAGAGAAAAATGTTTGTTATGCTAAACAAAAACCATTACTTTTGCATACGATAACAAACAGTTATGGGAAAGAATACATTTGGAAAGGTAATGCCGAGAGCACTGGCGCAGTATCTGTCGGTAATGGGCGAGCAAATCAAGTTGGCACGCAAGCGGCGACATCTGTCGATGCAAGACGTTGCCGACCGCGCTACCGTGACGCGACTGACCGTGTCGAAAGTCGAGCACGGCGACCCGACGGTGTCGATGGGCATTTATGCGCGCGTGCTCTTTGCGCTCAATTTGGAAAAAGACCTGCTCCAACTGGCAGCCGACGATGCCCTCGGCCGCCAAATCCAAGACGCCGAATTGCTGAGAAAATAAGGAGGAAAAATGGATAAGATAACAGTATACGCAGATTTTAACTTCCTTGCTGAGCCTCAAGAGATTGGCATACTGGGATACGAACACGTTCGCGGCAACGACCATTTTGTGTTTGAATACTCTCGAGAGTGGCTCAAGCAACACGGCGGCATCGTGCTAAGCGGCGATTTGATAAACGTGCCGTCGCTACAACACACTCGAAGTAAAGACAGTGTTTTCGGATTCGTCAAGGATTCCTTCCCGGACCGTTGGGGACGATTGTTGCTCGACCGCAGAGAGCGACTGACGGCTCAATCAGAGAGACGTCCGGCGCGTGCGCTTACCAACTACGACTACCTAATCGGCATTGAGGACCACACTCGTATGGGCGGCATCCGCTATAAAGACAATGACAGCTTTATCAATTCCGAGAATCGGTTTCCTGTTCCACCGATTGAGAGTCTCCGTGCCCTATGCGAAGCATGTCGGGAAATTGAATTGGCAGAAGAGCGTAATGAATTGCCGGAACAACGATGGCTGAATCGGCTGATTGACCCGGGTTCGTCGCTTGGCGGCGCTCGCCCGAAAGCTAATGTTGTGGATAAAGACGGTAAACTGTTTGTTGCTAAATTTCCTTCGAAAAAAGACACGGACAACACAGAACTCATCGAACACTTCTCCCACCGATTGGCAGCAAAAGCCGGCATCAACGTGGCAAAAACTCGCACTGTGAGAATCACAAACAATCGCGACCTACTGCTTTCAGAGCGTTTCGACAGGGCAACCGACGGAAAGCGCATTCATTTTGCTTCTGCCATGTCGCTACTCGGCTTAGACGATGGTGCCGGATGCGATAGCGGCAACGGATATCTTGACATAGTGGATTTCATCCTTCAAAACTGCACCGAAGTAAAGCAAAACCTCGTAGAGCTTTATCGAAGAGTGGCATTTAACGTGATGTTCGGCAACACCGACGAC
>JBJEDP010000154.1:0-6315 GCA_051872175.1 Candidatus Limisoma sp. | reverse complement strand
CCAACGACCCCGAGATTACAAATCACGTGCTCTGGCCAACTGAGCTAAAGAGGCAGAAGGGCAAGCGATCTATATCGCACCGCTACACGAGCTACCCTTGCTTCGGTCAAGACCTGGGGGATTTCACAAGGAGCTGGTCGTATAGGACTTACCCGACTGCAAAGGTACAACTTTTTCTCGATTCCACAAGAATTTTACTCCAAAATTTTTTCATCAAATCTCAACACATCTGATTATCAGCACCATATCGAAAGCATTTTTCTTCCTCAAAATTTGCAAAAGTTATGTGAACTATTGTATTCTCGCGGCAAAACGTGTAACTTTGCAAAACTCCCGAACTCCAAAACAAACAACAATGAAACAGGCTCTAAAACACATCGCAACACTCGTACTGATTCTATCGGTCGCCCTACCCGCTTTCGCTTCCCGGCTCGACACCATTCAAGTCTACAGCCCCTCGATGAAGCGCAAAATCAAAGTATCAGTCATAAAACCCGACAACATCACCCCGCGCGACACCCTCCCAACCGTCTACCTCCTACACGGCTACGGCGACAACCACCTGCGCGGATACATCGGGCGCACCGACGTGCAAAGCTATGCCGATGCGCTACGCCTGCTCATCGTAATCCCCGATGCCGAAACAAGTTGGTACTTCGATAGCCCAATCGACCCAAAATGCCGATTCGAGACATTCGTATCCTCCGAACTCGTAAAATACATCGACGCAAACTATCCCACAAAAGCCCGTCGCGACGCTCGTGCCGTCACCGGACTCAGCATGGGCGGCCACGGTGCCCTATACCTCGCCATTCGACATCAAGACACATTCGGCGCTGCCGGGTCGATGAGCGGAGGAGTCGACTTCCGCCCATTCCCAAACAGCTGGGACATCAAACTCCGACTCGGCACCAAAGAAAACAACCCAAAAACGTGGGACGCAAACACCGTTATCGCGCAACTTCCGAAGCTCAAGCCCGGCGCACTCTCGCTAATCATCGACTGCGGCACCGAAGACTTCTTCTACAAAGTCAATTGCGACCTCCACGCCGAGTTGACACGCCTCGAAATCCCGCACGAATTCACCACACGCCCCGGCAACCACTCCTGGCCATACTGGCAACGCTCGCTACGCGACCACATGCTCTTCTTCAACGACTTCTTCCATAAAGCAACCGTAGAAGTGCCATTTTGCAATAAAAAATAAAGGAACAACACAAAATTCCGGGCAAACTACCTTTCTATTTGTCCGGAATTTTTGTACTTTTGCACCACAATAATACACCCCAGTTATGGCAAGACCCAAAATTCTGATTATCTACACCGGTGGAACTATCGGCATGATAGAAAATCCCGTAACTCACTCGCTTCACCCCTTCGACTTCACGCACCTCATCGACAACGTCCCCAAAATCAAGAAACTCGACTACGAAATCAACAACATACAATTTCACCCACCCATCGACTCCGCCAACATGGACCCCGAACGATGGGTCGAGATAGCACGAAGCATCGCCGACAACTATGCCGACTACGACGGATTCGTCGTGCTCCACGGCACCGACACAATGGCATACACCGCTTCCGCTCTCAGCTTCATGCTCGAAAACCTCCACAAACCCGTAATCATCACCGGCTCGCAGCTCCCAATCGGCGAAGTGCGAACCGACGGCGAAGAAAACCTCATCACAGCTCTGCAAATCGCAGCAGCAACCGACATCGACGGCGAACCAATGGTACAAGAAGTGGCAATCCTCTTCGAAGACTACCTCTGGCGCGGAAACCGAAGCACAAAAATCAGCGCCGACTACTTCAACGCATTCAAGAGCAACAACTACCCCTACCTCGCAAAAATCGGGCTCGACATACAATTTCACAAAGAACGACTCCTGCGCAACCACGCACACCGTCCCCTGAAAGTGCAGTACAACCTCGACCGCAACGTAATGTTTCTAACCCTCTTCCCCGGCATCACCGAGACAACCCTCCGACACCTGCTCGCAACACCCGGCATCAAAGGCATCGTCATGAAATCGTTCGGCGCCGGAAACGCACCCACCGACCGCTGGTTCGTCGACGCAATCCACGACGCCGTAAAGCGCGGAATCGTAATCGTCAACGTCACACAATGCGTCAACGGCGGCGTCAACTCCGAACGCTATATGACCGGCAACGCAATGTCGGCAGCCGGAGTTATCAGCGGAAACGATATAACCAGCGAAGCCGCACTCACAAAACTCATGTACCTCTTCGGCATGGACCTCACCGCCGACGAAGTAAAAAAATACCTCAACTTCTCCCTCTGCGGCGAAGTCTCGATATCCTAATAGGTAATAGGTAAGAGTGAAGAGTGGAATCAACTTATCATAGCACTGATCGACAGATTCGCCTTATTGGTCTTTACCCCATGAACAATTCGCTCTATTTGGGTGTTATACCGTCAAAAGAAGAGGCGATTACAAAACTGTAGCCTTATTAATATTTTTTAATAAGGAAATTTTTCCACAATTCATTGTTATATCGGAAAAATGTTGTAATTTTGCCACAGTTTTTAAGGTTTGATATTTTAACATTCACTATTTATAATCTATCGAAAATGAGTACACTCGATTTAACAAAGTATGGTATTACAGGTGCAACTGAAATTTTGCACAACCCATCTTACGAGCAACTGTTTAAAGATGAAACCAATCCGGCTCTCGAAGGCTACGAAAAGGGTCAAGAGACAGAACTTGGTGCAGTAAACGTAATGACCGGTATCTACACCGGACGTTCTCCTAAAGACAAATTCTTCGTAAAAGACGCAACAAGCGAAAACACTATCTGGTGGACTTCTGACGAATATAAAAACGACAACAAGCCTGTTACCGAAGCTACTTGGGCTGAGTTGAAGAAAATCGCTCAACAAGAGCTCTCTAACAAGAAACTCTACGTTGTCGATGCTTTCTGCGGCGCTAACCCTGCTACTCGCCTCAAAGTGCGCTTCATCGTTGAAGTTGCTTGGCAAGCTCACTTCGTTACAAACATGTTCATCCGTCCGACTGCTGAGGAACTCGCTAACTACGGCGAACCCGACTTCGTGGTTTACAACGCTTCGAAGGCTAAAGTTGAGAACTACAAAGAACTTGGTCTTAACTCGGAAACCGCTTGTGTGTTTAACCTTACTTCGAAAGAGCAAATCATCATCAACACTTGGTACGGTGGTGAAATGAAGAAGGGTATGTTCTCTATCATGAACTACTACAATCCTCTTCGCGGCATCGCTTCTATGCACTGCTCGGCTAACACTAACAAGGAAGGTACCGACTCTGCTATCTTCTTCGGTCTTTCAGGTACAGGTAAAACTACTCTTTCTACCGACCCGAAACGTTTGCTCATCGGCGACGACGAACACGGCTGGGACGACGAAGGTGTGTTCAACTACGAAGGTGGTTGCTACGCTAAGGTTATCAACCTTGACAAAGAAAGCGAGCCCGATATCTACAACGCTATCAAGCGTAACGCTTTGCTCGAAAACGTTACTGTTGACGCTAACGGCAAAATCGACTTCGCTGATAAGAGCGTAACGGAAAACACTCGTGTTTCTTACCCGATTAACCACATCGAGAATGTTGTTAAGCCTGTTTCGAAAGGCCCGCACGCTCACCAAGTTATCTTCCTTTCGGCTGATGCTTTCGGCGTACTTCCTCCGGTTTCGATTCTCGACTCTGAGCAAACAAAATACTACTTCCTTTCGGGCTTTACCGCTAAGCTCGCCGGCACAGAACGTGGTATCACTGAGCCGACTCCGACATTCTCAGCTTGCTTCGGCGCTGCATTCCTTTCGTTGCACCCGACTAAATATGCTGAAGAACTCGTAAAACGTATGGAAAAAGTTGGTGCTAAGGCTTACCTCGTTAACACAGGTTGGAACGGCACAGGCAAGCGTATCTCTATCCGCGACACTCGTGGTATCATCGACGCTATCCTCGACGGTTCTATCGACAAAGCTCCGACAAAGACTATTCCTTACTTCAACTTCGTAGTTCCGACAGAACTCCCCGGCGTCGACACAGGCATCCTCGACCCGCGCGACACCTACGACTGCGCTTGCAAGTGGGAAGAAAAAGCTAAAGACCTCGCTGCTCGCTTCATCAAAAACTTCGCTAAATTCGAAGGCAACGAAGCAGGTAAGGCACTCGTTGCTGCAGGTCCGAAACTCTAAATCGTTCCATACATTTAGATATTCATAAACGCATAAAGCGTGGCGAAAATTTCTTTCGCCGCGCTTTTGCTTTACCGACTCCGACCTCACGATTGTCTCGGTTTTTGCTTCCAAACTGACACTTTATACTTTATTTATAGCATTTTAGTATTAATAATCAAAAAAATAGTTGTATATTCGTTTGGAAAGTTATACCTTTGTATAGGTCAAAATAGGTAGATACTGTTTGACTCCATATTGATGACAACAAACAACTTTAACAAATAACATTATGAACAAAAAGATTGGTATGTTTCTGATGGTTGGCGCAATCGCACTGACCGGTTGTAACAAGAAGATGGGTCCTTTCGCATCTGACTATTTTACAACAAACCCGACTCCCCTCGAAGTAGTAGGCGATAACGTTCCGGCAACAATCACCGCTAACGTTCCGCAAAAATTCTTCAAGAAAAATGCTCAAGTTACAGTTACTCCTTACCTCGTGTTCGGCAACGACTCTGTAGCTGCTCAATCAAGCACTTTCCAAGGCGAGAAAGTTAAAGGCAACGCTCCGACAGTGAGCTACGCAAACGGCGGTACTTTCACAATCCCGGCAAACTGGGCTTACGACCCCGCTATGATGCAAAGCGACCTCTACCTCAACTTCAACGTTGTTCAAGGTAGCAAAACTTATGCTCTTCCGCGCGTAAAAGTCGGCGAAGGCGTTAACGCAACCGCTACTCTCGCAGGTGCAGGCACTGTTGACCCCGCTGCTGCTGCCGACAAATATCAACGCATCATCAACGACAAAGTTGATGCCGACATTATGTTCCTTATCAACAAAGCCGACATCCGTGCTACCGAGCTCAAACGCGAAGATGGCGTTAAGAGCCTCAACAGCACTGTTAAAGATGCTGCCGCTGCCGACAACAAAGAAGTGGAAGGAATCCACATTTCTTCGTTCGCTTCTCCTGAAGGTGGTGTAGAATTCAACACCAAGTTGTCTGAAAAGCGTGAGCAATCTACTCTTAACTACATGGAAAAGAACCTCAAGGAAGAAGAGGTATCAAACTTCGGCAAACTCACTTCTGAGTTTACTCCGCAAGACTGGGAAGGCTTCCAGAAACTCGTTTCGCAAAGCAACATCCAAGACAAAGACCTCATTCTCAGCGTTCTTTCTATGTACAAAGACCCCGAAGTGAGAGAAAAAGAAATCCGCAACCTCTCTTCTGTTTTCGACCAACTCAAAGAAGAGATTCTTCCGCAACTTCGTTACTCTCGCATCACAGCGTCGATTAACACTATCGGCCGTAGCGACGACGAAATCAAAGCGCAATTCAAAGACGACGCTTCTAAGCTCTCTGTCGACGAACTCCTCTACTGCGCTACTTTGACTGACGACAACAACGAAAAAGAAGCCATCTACAAAGAAGCTGCAAAACTTTACCCGAACGACTACCGCACAGTTAACAACCTCGGTAAGGCTCAATTCGTTAACGGCGAATACGACGCAGCTAAGGCTAACTTCGAAAAAGCAGCAAAACTCAACCCGAGCAGCAACGAAGCTAAGATGAACCTCGGTCTCATCAAGATGCTCAACAAAGACTACGAAGGCGCTCGCGAAGCATTCGGTAGCGCAGCCGGTGTTGACGGCCTCAACGACGCTATGGGCGTTTACTACATCAAGAAAGGCGACTACCAAACTGCTGCTAAAGCATTTGGCGACTCTAAGACTAACAACGCAGCTCTTGCTCAAATCCTCGTTAACGACTACAGCAAAGCTCAAGCTACTCTCAACGCCGTTAAGAACCCGAACGCTACTACTTACTACATGATGGCAGTTGTAGCAGCTCGCACAGGTAACGAACAAGGCGTTTATGCTAACCTTCGCAAAGCTACAAGCCTCGACTCTTCGCTCAAGGCTAAAGCTGCTGTCGACAAAGAATTTGCTAACTACAACGTTGCAAACATCTAATTAGCATAATATTTTTCTAATACAAAAAAGGTGTACCCCTTATCGGGTGCACCTTTTTTTGCTTCAGCCGACCATCACAATCCGACAATCGGAACAAAAAAAAGGTAACCATCCGAAATAAGCCGACTTTCGCCAGGCTTGTGGCTGCGCTAACTTT
>JBJEDP010000153.1:0-6326 GCA_051872175.1 Candidatus Limisoma sp. | reverse complement strand
TACACTTGCCTCTTCTGGGCGGACTATGGCAGCGAAAACTACGATGCCACGAACCTGAAAAGCGTAGCCCTCAAGGACGACGCAACCAACATGGAAGCCTATTTTGCAAAGCAAAACATAACTATTGAAGACGGTGCCACGATAGACGTTACTTTGCACCGTGCAGTAGCAAAAATGGTGCTGAAAGAAACCGATATGTTGCAACCGGGCTCGTTAAAGGTGACTTACGCCGGGTTCAAAGGTTTTAATGTTTCCGATGGAGTGGGTGTCAATCAGCAAACATTCTCACAAACCATCTCTATTGAAAACGTCATTGAAGCCACCACTGACGAACCCGCAGAAGTCGGCAGTTTCTTGATGTTGGCTAATGCCGACGAGCGAGAGCTCCAGGGCTTCAAAGTGCAATATCAGACTGCAACGAAAACCGAACCCGAAAAGACCATCACCAACGTCCCCGTACAAGCCAACTATGTTACCAACATCAATGGCAAGTATAGTGTTAATGTCGCTCAGCAGTTCACTATCATCGTCGACGATGCCTGGGCAACGCCCGAGAACGAATACGACATGATTCCTTACGTCACCTTCTCGGCAGAAAGCGAACAGACGTTTACGATGGACTTCGGATATTTAGAGGGATTATTTTTCGCACCGGATGATGTTGAATGTTTTGAATATTCCGTAGGCGGAGGTGAATGGACGCGGTTTACGACGACTGTTAGCGACATTCACTTTGGCGGCGCACTCGGCGACCTCCGTTTGCGAGGCAAAAGCAGTCGTGGCACGGCATATTCAAGCTCAGAGTTTTCCACAATTTCGTTCGGAACATCAGGAGTATTAGTTGACTGTACCGGCGATATTCGCACGCTAATCGATTATGAGAACTACAAAAGCGCAAACACGGAGAACGCAAGGTTTTCCGGTCTGTTTAAGAACAATACACTCTTGAAGACTGCCCCGGAACTTCCTGCTAAGAAATTGGCTGATGATTGCTATATCTTTATGTTCGCAGGCTGCACTTCACTTACCAGCACCCCGGAACTCTCGGCAACGGAATTGTCTTATTATTGCTATGCCAATATGTTCGAAGGCTGCACTTCGCTAACCACTGCACCGGAACTTTCTTCTACTACTTTGGCGGATGCTTGTTACATGTTTATGTTCAAAGGGTGCACTTCACTCACCACCGCCCCGGAACTCCGTGCTACGGCATTGTTACATTCTTGTTATTATGGTATGTTCCAAGACTGTACTTCACTTACCACCGCCCCGAAACTCCCTGCTACAACAATAGTTGATAATTGCTATGCTTGTATGTTCAAAGGCTGCACATCACTCACCACCGCCCCGGAACTCCGTGCTACGGCATTGTTACATTCTTGTTATTATGGTATGTTCCAAGACTGTACTTCACTTACCACCGCCCCGAAACTCCCTGCTACAACAATAGTTGATAATTGCTATGCTTGTATGTTCAAAGGCTGCACATCTCTCACCACCGCCCCTGAACTCCCTGCTAAGACATTGGCAAAAGGTTGTTATTATGATATGTTCCAAGACTGTACTTCACTTACCACTGCCCCGGAACTCCCTGCTAAGACATTGGAAGATTGGTGCTATTCCAATATGTTCAATGGTTGCAAAAAATTATCAAAAGTGACAATGTTGGCAACTAAAGTAAGTTCATTGATTTGTTTGTCTAATTGGTTAACTGATTCGGGTACGGACGCCTCATCGCGCACGTTGACTTTGGCGAATACTCAGGCATATACCGATGTGGAATCATACCTTCCCGACAACTGGAAGCAAGGCGCCGAGGGTACGACCGTGAATTTTGAAAATTGATAAATTGAATTTTTAGACAATGAAGTGGGCATCGATATTTATTTGTGCAGTGTTTTTCGTCGCAGGAATGTTGTCGATACTCGCTTCATTGTTTAATTGGCATTGGTTTTTCGAGAGTTCGAACGCCCGAATGCTAACCGGCAAGATGTCGCGCCGTGCGGCTCGATTGCTATATGCGGCGCTCGGTATTGCCATACTCTATATGGGAAGCGTCGTTGCACGGTCGCTATTTTGACGACCTGCTTTGGCGAGTTTCTTCGACCATCATTAAAAGTTCTTGACGCACAATCTCGGGCAGCGCAATGCCGCGCAGTTCGAGCGACCGAGCCCATCCGGCAATGTCGTCGGGTAGGAGGGTGAGCATTATGTCACGAAATTCTTCGGTCTGCTCGTCGTTATAGCCGTCGGGCGCAATGCCGGCAAAGCGGTCGAGCTCTTCATCGTCGTAATAGACAATCTCCGTCGAGGCTTTGACGAGCGAGTCTTTTTGGCACGTTATGTGCATACCGCAGCACGGCTGCGTGTCGTCGTTCGCCTCCGTAGTGTCGTCAGCCGTTTTGCCGTCAGGCTTGCGCGTTAAGCGGTCTAATATATAGAGAATAAGCCCGACAGCGACTGTCACCGCGAGAATTATCAGTGCTCCTTTCATTATTCCAATTCGCTAAATCTGAAGCCGAACAATTTGAGGTGTTCCCAGAATTTCGGATAAGATTTCGATACCACTTCTGCATCTTCTATCGTAATACCCGGCACAACGATTGATGCCGGTGCAAAAGCCATCGCCATTCGGTGGTCGTCGAAAGTTTCGATTGAGGGCGCTTCGTCGACGGCATGGCGTACGGAGTCGCTCTCGAAGGTGGCGTCTTCGGTCTCGCGAACGTTATAGCCGAGTTTGCCAAGTTGCGAGATGAGCGCTGCAATGCGGTCGGTCTCTTTGATTCGCAACGTCGACAATCCGCTGATTTTAAACGGAATGCCTTTGAGACAAGCGGTGACGACAATCGTTTGCGCCAAGTCGGGCTGATTCTTCAAATCGATGTCGATGCGTTTGGCTACCGTTTCGGGATGGTAAGTCAGCAAAACGCCTTCTTTTGTGTATTCGGTTTCGACGCCGAACAATTTGAAGATTTCTGCCACCTTCGAATCGCCTTGGCAACTGTTACATTGAAGGCTGCCGAGTTGGATGTCAACCTCGGGTATTAATGTCCGAATTTCGTACCAATAACTCGCTGCCGACCAGTCGTTTTCAATAGAATATGGGCGAAACAAATATTCGCCTTCCTTTATGGTTATACTCTTGTCGGAGCACCAAACTTGCGCACCGAAATCGCGCATTATTTTTGCCGTCATTTCGACATACGGCCGCGAAACAAGTCCGCCGGTTATATCTATTGTCAAACCTTTGTGAAGCCCCGGCGCAATCATCATCAATGCCGAAATATACTGCGAACTAATGCTGCCGTTGATGCTTACAGTGCCGCCTTGCATCGGTGCTTGATAGATTTGAAGCGGCGGACACGAATCCGAGTCGCCGACATACTTGATTTTTGCTCCTAATTGGCAAAGCACATCGACAAGTTCTTTGATAGGGCGCTTGCGCATGCGAGCACTGCCGTCGATGGTAACGGTCGACCGGGTGCGTAATGCAAGGAATGCGGTCATAAATCTCATAGCAGTACCTGCGGCGCCGACGTTGATATATTCTTCGCCTTGTTTGTGCTTCATTATTGCCTTTAATATTGCGTTCGTGTCGTCGCAATCCGACACGTTGGTAATGTCGCCGCCGCCATCCGTTTGTGCTATGATTGTCAGAACGCGGTTGCAGATGCTTTTCGACGCAGGAAGAGATATCGGTAAATCTGATATGTTAGTCGGTATGTCTTTTGGATTTATACCGTTGACGATTATATCCATAGTGTATTATTTAATTCTTTAAAATTCCTGTAATTCCGATGCCGAAAAGCGCGTAGTCGAACACGACAGGGTCGTCGGGACGGAGCGTGCGCAGCGTTTCGGTCAGGTCGAGCACGGCTTGCTTGTCGTTGGAGCGACGCGAGAGCAATTCCAAAGAGCGAGCCGTATTTCCCACGTGCACGTCGAGCGGTATGAACAGTTGCGCGGGCGAGATGCAATCCCACACGCCCATATCGACGATGCCGTCGCGGCGCACGAGCCATCGCAACGCCATGTTGATGCGTTTCAGCGCCGTTTTGTCCAAGCCGAGAGGGAAGCATCGCGGGTTGGTTGTGCCGTTTGCTTCGAGCATTTCGGCGTTGAGCAGTTCTACGAGTCGCCAAGCCGGGGTGGGCGACGACGCCACGTCGCAGGCTTTTGCAAAGTTGTTGATGCTTCCGTATCGGCGATAGACGCGTTCCAAGCCGTTGAGCATATGGTAGAAATCGTCGCTGAAAAACGTCCGATGGATGTTGAAGCGTTCGCCCAAGTCTTCAAAACCGCGGTCGGCAACGTAGGCGTACGGTTGATAGTCCATCAGCCGAAGCATCTTTTCGCAGTTCGAGCAAATCATTTTCCGATTACCCCAAGCAATCGTCGCCGATAGGATGGCGGCAATCTCGATGTCGCGCACGTCGCTGAACCGACGCGGAAATTGCACCGGGTCGGAGGCAATGAAGTCGGTGCTGTTGATTAGCGCGGCTTGCTCGACGAGCAGCCGTGCGACTTCTTCAGGTATTTGTTTCGTTTCCTTCATTTTTCAACGCAAATTTACGTCAAATCAATTATAATTGCAAACGATTACAAAACTGCTCTAAAAAAATCGAATAATTATAACAATCGTTGTTGCGTATTTTGATTTTTTCAAAAAAATCCGTAATTTTGCGTGCAATAAATTTTAAAGCAACATCTTATGTCTTTTATTGCGGAAAAAGTTGTTATGGACGGATTGACATACGACGATGTATTGTTGATTCCGGCGTATTCTGAAGTGCTACCCAGAACTGTCGAGCTCTCGACAAAGTTTTCACGACACATTGAATTGAAGATTCCTTTCGTTACGGCGGCTATGGACACCGTGACCGAATCGCAGATGGCAATTGCTATTGCTCGCGAGGGCGGAATCGGCGTGATTCATAAAAATATGTCGATAGAAGAGCAAGCCCGACAAGTTGCTATTGTCAAACGTGCCGAAAACGGTATGATTTACGACCCGGTAACCATCAAGCGCGGTTCGTCGGTCAAAGATGCTCTCGACATGATGGCTGAGTATAAAATCGGCGGCATTCCCGTTGTCGACGACGACAAAACCTTGGTTGGAATCGTAACGAACCGCGACCTGCGTTTCGAGCGCGATTTGAATAAGCGAATCGACGAAGTTATGACCAAAGACAATCTCGTTACCACTTCGCAATCGACCGATATGGAAACCGCTTCGCAGATTCTCCAACAGCACAAAATCGAGAAACTTCCGGTGGTCGATAAAGACAACAAACTCATTGGACTTATTACCTATAAAGATATTACGAAAGCCAAAGACAAGCCGATGGCATGCAAAGACTCCAAAGGACGTCTGCGTGTTGCGGCAGGTGTGGGCGTGACAGCCGACACGTTGGAGCGTATGGAGGCGTTGGTAAATGCCGGAGCGGATGCCATCGTAATCGATACGGCTCACGGCCATTCAAAATTCGTAATCGACAAACTTCGTGAAGCCAAAGCAAAATTCCCCGACATCGACATCGTTGTGGGCAACGTAGCTACCGGCGAGGCTGCAAAAATGCTCGTCGAAGCAGGTGCTGACGCCGTTAAGGTGGGTATCGGTCCGGGCTCAATCTGTACGACTCGCGTGGTTGCCGGAGTGGGCGTGCCGCAGTTGAGCGCAGTCTACGATGTGGCAAAGGCGCTCGAAGGCACCGGTGTGCCCTTGATTGCCGACGGTGGTTTGCGCTATAGCGGCGACGTCGTTAAAGCGCTTGCAGCCGGCGGTACTTGCGTAATGATTGGCTCGCTCGTTGCCGGAACGGAAGAAGCCCCCGGCGACACAATCTTATTCAATGGCCGTAAGTTTAAGTCGTATCGCGGTATGGGGTCGCTCGAGGCTATGGAAAACGGCTCGAAAGACCGCTACTTCCAATCGGGTACGGTAGAGGTGAAGAAACTCGTGCCGGAAGGCATCGCCGCTCGTGTGCCGTACAAAGGTACGCTCTATGAGGTTATCTATCAACTCGTTGGCGGTCTGCGCGCAGGTATGGGTTATTGCGGCGCGGCTAATATCGAGCAGCTTCACAACGCAAAATTCACGCGAATCACCAATGCCGGCGTACAGGAAAGCCATCCTCACGACGTGACAATCACAAGCGAGGCGCCCAACTACAGCCGCGGTGAATAAAACGATGATGTACAAAAAAAGTTGAGAGACATATAATAAAAGCCATAATTGTGCGTTATTATTATTGTACTTTTTGTAACTAATAATATGAAACGGACATGAACGGCTTTCGCCAAAGGGAATGAAAATGGAATTCATT
>JBJEDP010000152.1:0-6339 GCA_051872175.1 Candidatus Limisoma sp. | reverse complement strand
CGTCGTATGTTGCAATTTCGAAGGACCGCGACCTCGTCTATGCCGTGAAAGAGACGGGGAAAGATGCCGGAGTCTACACCATTGCATGCGACAAAAAGAGCGGCGCGTTTGGCGAGGCGGAATTCCGTGAGGGAGCCGGAGCCGACCCTTGCTATGTAGACTTCTTCAACGGCAAACTGCTTACCGCCGACTATTCGGGCGGTGCGGTAA
Organism: Candidatus Limisoma sp.; assembly: GCA_051872175.1. Taxonomy (GTDB): domain Bacteria; phylum Bacteroidota; class Bacteroidia; order Bacteroidales; family Muribaculaceae; genus Limisoma. The sequence goes on along the minus strand of JBJEDP010000152.1, from coordinate 6,129 downwards.
CGGTTTTCGGCATAAACAACGACGGAAAAGTTGATGGCTTTCTGACCCGCATCGACTTAGCCGACGGCGAGATTGTATCGCATGCTCACACCGTTTACCCGATAAAGAACGAGTCGGCTCTCATCGTCACCGACCTTGGCAGAAGTCGCGTATATTTTGCAGAAAAATCACAGACAAACAAGAGCGGCTTCGCGTTTACCGACACCATCCAACTCCCCGACGGCTTCGGACCGAGGCACGTCGACATCACGCCTGACGGCAAATACTGCTACATACTTGGCGAGTTAAGCGGACTCATTCAAGCGCTTCGCCTCGACGGCAAAAACATCCGCGAAGCCGGGAGTGCAGTTTGCGACACAGTCGGCGCACACGGCTCGGCAGACATTCACATCAGCCCCGACGGCAAATTTCTCTACGCATCAAACCGCCTCAAAAGCGACGGCATCCGCGTTTTTGCCATTCAAGACGACGGCGGTCTGAAAAGCCTTCAGTACGTGCTTACGGGCCGCCATCCGCGCAATTTCTCCTTCTCGCCCGACGGCAATTACATCCTCGTAGCCTGCCGCGACGACAACAGAATCGAAGTCTATCGCCGCTCGAAATCGACCGGCATCATCACACCGCAACGTGTTTCCGAGCTGCATCTCCCCGCACCGGTATGCTTGAAATTCTTGAAATAATGCAAAAAAAGAAGCCGCTTGAATTAGCGACTTCTTTTAGGGTACTGGAAGGGACTCGAACCCTCGACCCTCGGAACCACAATCCGATGCTCTAACCAACTGAGCTACCGGTACCATTTTTTACGAGTGCAAAAGTATCGCTTTTTTTTGATTTACCAAAATTTTCGGCGATTTTTTTTCGAATAAATTGATAAATGTTTAATTTTGCAACCATGAGCGACTATTTCAAGACCATCCGCGAGGCATCCGAAGGGCTTTACAAAGAAAAGATGAGCAAATTTCTCTCGTTTGCCCATCCGGTTTCGTCAGCCGAAGAAGCGAAGGAGGTTGTCAAGCAATATCAAAAGAAATATTTCGATGCGCGGCACGTTTGCTGGGCATATATGATAGGCACGGCACGCGCCGAACATATGAGCAACGACAACGGCGAGCCGTCGGGCACGGCAGGCAAGCCCATCCTCGGACAAATCAACTCGTTCGAGTTGACCAACATCGTCATCGTCGTTGTGCGCTATTTCGGCGGCATCAAACTGGGCACGTCGGGACTCATCGTAGCCTACCGCGAGGCGGCTGCCGAGGCTATCCGCAATGCCGAGATTATTGAATGTCACGAAGAAGGCACCATCGATTTCACCTTTCCTTATTTGTCGATGAACGACGTGATGAAAATTGCCAAAGGCGGCGACGTGAGCATCGTCAGCCAAACTTTCGACAACGCTTGCACGATGACGCTTTCGACGCGGCTCGACAACATCGAGCGCTTACGGAAACAGCTCTGCGACATCGATGGCGTGACGCTCGACGACTGATTTTGTTAGAGTGCGTTCCTTAAAAAAGGATAAAATCGCTGATTGTGTAGAAATTTTACGGAAAAATTTTGCAGATTCAAAAAATAGCAGTACTTTTGCACCGCAATCGGGGCGTAGCTCAGTCCGGTTAGAGTACACGTCTGGGGGGCGTGTGGTCGCTGGTTCGAATCCAGTCACCCCGACTAACAGCAAAGGTGTGTTGATTACTTCGACACACCTTTTTCTTTTTCATCGGTCAAAAAGTTGCGCTTCATTTTATGGGCATTCAATATGGTAAATTGAAAGGAAATGGCTAATTTTGCAAACAAAAACAAACAATCATGGCTGCGAAAAATAAATTTTCATCAAAGATAGGCGTCATAGCGGCGACAGTCGGCTCGGCAGTCGGGCTCGGCACGGTGTGGCGCTTCCCCAACGAAGTGCAAAACAATGGCGGCTCGGTTTTCCTTTTGGCATACCTCTTCTGCGTACTGCTGATGGGCATACCGGTTATGCTTGCCGAATTTTCGTTGGGACGCGGCAGCGGAGCCGATGCTGTCGGGTCGTTCAAGAAACTGACCCCCAACAAGCCGTGGTGGATTGTCGGAGCAATAGCCGTGGTGGCATCCTACCTGATATTGTCGTTCTACATCGTCGTGTCGGGCTGGACGCTCGAATATCTGTGGCTTTCGCTGACCGGCGAGATTTCGTCGGTGCCCGAAGGCGTCGAATCGACGGCATACTTCTCAGGCATAATGAACGAGGCAATCACTTCGGGATTCAAGCCCGTGATGTGGACAGCGATTATGATATTCCTCAACTTGTTCGTGCTGTTGCTCGGCGTGCACAAAGGCATCGAACGCATGGCTAATATGCTGATGCCCACGCTGTTTATCATCTTGGTGGTGCTCTGCGGCGTGTCGCTAACTCTGCCGGGAGCATCCGAGGGCGTCGACTACTTCTTGCGCCCGGACTGGAGCAAGTTTAACGCCAACGTGCTCATCAGCGCCGTCGGGCAAGCATTTTTCTCGCTGAGCCTGGGCATGGGCATCTTGATAACCTATTCGTCGTACTACCCTTCGACAACGCGGCTGGGACGCACATCTGTTACGGTTTCGTCGCTGGTGTTTGTGGTTGCCATACTTATGGGATTAATCATCTTCCCGGCAATGAAGTCGTTCGGCATCGAAGGCAAGACAGAAGGCACCGCGCTGATATTCGTCACCTTACCGCAGATTTTCGAGCATATGCACATGACCTACGTATGGGCGTTGCTGTTCTTCTTCCTGCTCGTTGTGGCAGCGCTGACGTCGACAGTGTCGCTCGGCGAAGTGGTAATAGCCTTTCTGACGGGCAGAACCGGAATGAATAGAAAACTTGCATGCGTGGTGGTAATGCTTCCGCTGCTGATTCTGAGCACAGTGTCGTCGCTGTCGCTCGGTCCGTGGAGCGAATACACACTCTTCGGCATGACCATTTTCGACCTGCTTGACTATTTTACAGCCAACATCATGCTGCCGCTGGTAGCAATTGCCGTGTGCGTCTACGTCGGGCACGTGTTGCCTAAGTCGTTCTTGGAGCGCGAGATGACCAACAACGGCTCGATGAAGTCGCGCATCTTCCCGGCATTGGTATTCGTGGTGCGCTACATATCGCCTTTGCTTATAGCCATTGTGTTTATCAACAAAATCATTGAATCGCTTTAATGGAAAGGCTGACACGTCGCGAGCGCTTGGGATTGACAATCCTTGCCGTCGTCTGTGCACTGGCAATCGTCTTCGTATGGGCGATGCACAATGCCGACACAAGCGACAAGCCGCAGTCGGAAACACAAACGGCAGCCACCGAGAGCCTGCTCAACGCCATCGACAGCCTCGAAGCCGACACAATAGCTACACGACATAAGAAAAAAAAGACTAATAAAAGACCTAACAAAAAGCCGTCGACAAGCGACATCGACCCGCTTAAAGACAAACTAAAAAGACGAAAATGAAGAATCAACGAACACTATTTGCCACGAAACTCGGAGTGATAGCAGCCAGCGTGGGCTCGGCAATCGGATTAGGAAACATTTGGCGATTTCCCTACGAAGCCGGACAACACGGCGGAGGCGCATTCCTGATTGTCTATCTTGCCATGGTAGCCATCATCGGTATTCCATTGATATGTAGCGAATTCGTCATCGGACGCGCCTCGCAGACCAACGTCTTGGGTGCACTGCGCAATTTGGAACGCCGCGGCAGCCGCTGGCATTGGATTTCGTATCTGGGCATACTGTCGTCGCTGATGATTCTCAGCTTCTACTCCGTTGTGGCAGGCTGGACGTTGGAATACGGCTTTTCGTCGCTCAGCGGAGCACTCTCTTCGCAATCCGGCGAGCAATACTACTCCGACTACTTCCGCACGTTCACGAGCGAGAGTCTACGTCCGCTGCTTTGGACTGTCATCTTCCTGACGCTCAACTACCTGATTCTGCGCCGCGGCGTGCGTAGCGGCATCGAGCGAATGTCGAATCTGATGACGCCGTTGCTGTTCATCATCCTCGTTGTGTTCTGCGTCAAGTCGTTGATGATGCCGGGAGCCGCCGAAGGACTGAAATTCTTGTTCGTCCCCGACTTCAGCAAAATTACGCCCGACGTGCTTCTCGGCGCCATGGGACAAGCATTCTTCTCGCTCAGCCTCGGCGTTAGTACGCTGCTCACCTACGCATCGTACTTCAAACGCGACGTGCCTCTCGTCAAGAGTGCATCAATCATCGCCGGACTCGACACCGCGTTTGCAATTATCGCCGGACTGATTATCTTCCCCGCCTTGTTCTCGTTTAACATGGAGCCCGCCGAAGGTCCGCGGTTGGTGTTCGAGGTACTCCCCTACATCTTCTCGCACACCGCGGGAGGTCAATTCTGGGCGGCGGGATTCTTCTTCCTGCTTTTCCTGGCATCGATAACGTCGACAATCTCGATGAGCGAAATCTCGATAGCCTTCTTCAGCGAAGAATGGCACATGTCGCGCGAAAAGGCGTCGCTGCTCAACTTCGTTATAGCCCTCGTGTTCGGCTCAATCTGTGCCCTATCGTTCGGCATGCTCAGCGATTTCACAATCTTCGGGCAGACCGTGTTCGACTTGTTCAACAACGTCACGGCAAACTACTTTATGCCCATCTGCGGAATATTCTTCTCAATCTTTGCCGGATGGATGATGGACAAGAATCTGCTGCACAATCAATTGACCAACAACGGCAAAACAGCACGCCGATTCTATCCCGCCATCGTGTTCTGCCTCAAGTTCGTCGCCCCGGCGGCTATCCTCGCCGTTTTTGTCTACCAATTGACATAAACGCTAATTTCATCGGCAAATGTCTTGAAATAGCCGCCAAAAAGCAGTAACTTAGCACCCGAAACTGATAACGAGATGAGTTATTTCAAACCATATACGCTCAATATCCGCGGCTCGCTCTACCGCGTCGACAGCCCGCAAGTGATGGGCATACTCAACGTAACGCCCGACTCGTTCTACGACGGCAGCCGTTGCACCGATGAGCAGACGATACGCCAACGCGTCCGCACAATCGTCAACGAAGGAGCACAAATGCTCGACATCGGCGGCTATTCGTCACGTCCCGGTGCCGACAACATCAGCGCCGACGAAGAATACAACCGACTGAGCCGAGGTCTGCGCATCGTCAAAGAAGAAGCGCCCGACATCATCGTTTCGGTCGACACTTTCCGCGCCGACGTGGCTCAACGCTGCTACGACGACTGGGGCATCGACATCGTCAACGACATCGCCGCCGGCTGCCTCGACAGCCGCATGATTGAGACCGTTGCGCGCATCCGCCTGCCATACATCATGATGCATATGCGCGGCAATCCGCACACAATGACTTCGCTGACCGACTACGACGACCTCGTTGGCGATATGCTCCAATATTTCGGCGAAAAAATATCCGAAGCTGCTTTTGCCGGAATCAACGACATAATCATCGACCCGGGATTCGGATTCAGCAAAACTCTTGACCAAAACTACGAGTTGCTCGAGCGTCTCGACGTGTTCAAAGCCCTCGACCTGCCCATCTTGGTCGGCATGTCGCGCAAGTCGATGCTCTACCGCCTGCTCGACACCACTCCGGCAGAATCACTCAACGCAACCACCGCAGTCAACGTGGTCAGCCTCCTCAAAGGGGCTTCAATCATTCGCGTCCACGACGTTCGCCAAGCCGTTGAAGCCTGCCGCATTATTTCCAAGTTAAACCCATAAAACAGCCATAACCATTATGTTCGACATCGGGATAAAAGACATAATCGACATACTAATCGTCGCCACGATTCTCTTCTACGTCTACAAAATAATGAAAGAATCGGGCACGCTTAGCATCTTCCTCGGTGTACTTTCGTTCATCGTCGTCTGGTTTGTTGCCTCGGTATTTCTCCAAATGGAGTTGACCGGGCGCATCCTCGACAAGTTTATGAACATCGGCTTGCTAATCCTCGTTATCATCTTCCAGGACCAAATCAAGCGATTTCTGGTCGAAATAGGCTCGCACAAGCGTTGGCACTTCCTCCACACAATATTCAAGCGCAAGAAGAGCGAAAACCGCGAGGAGGCAAAAGAATGGGTGCTGCCATTGGTCTATTCGTGCATCAATATGTCGAAGTCGAAAA
>JBJEDP010000151.1:0-6363 GCA_051872175.1 Candidatus Limisoma sp. | reverse complement strand
GCAAAAATAGTAAAAATATATGTAAAACTTTGCGATGGCGCAAAATTTGTGACGTAATCGCGCGGAAGTATTTATTATAATACGGAACTATTTATTATAATAAGGTAAAAAAGGGCAAAATTTTGGTCGAAAAGCGAAGCGAAAATGCGATAATCGACAATAAAAACGCAATAACGGGCTTAAAAATTTTCTAACTTGAAATAATTAATGTATATTTGCACGCTAATATTGCAAAATTGAAATTAAATAAAATACTAAACAAAAATGCAAAGTAAAGGTTTTATTAGAGTCCTTACGGTCTTATTGGTCCTTGTTTGCGTATTTTACTTGTCGTTCTCGTTCGTAACCAACAGCATCGAAAAGGATGCTGCAGAGTTTGCGGCAACGAAGAACAGCGACGAAAATTCGCAAGCCTACAAGGATGCCTATAAGATGTATCTCGACTCTATTGGCAAAGAGAAAGTGTACTTAGGCTACACTTACAACGAAGCGAGAGAAAAGCAAATCGGTTTAGGTCTTGACTTGAAGGGCGGTATGAACGTCACCCTTCAAATTTCGGTGCCCGACATCTTGCGGGCTTTGTCGAAAGAAAATCCGGATCCGAAATTCAACGAGGCAATCAAATTGACCGAGAAGAGCAAAGCAAAAGATTTTGTAGGTACATTCTGCGAAGAATATCAACGTCTTGCGCCGGGTGGAAGTCTCGCTCAGATTTTCCGTTCAATCGAAAAAGTTAAGACCGGTATGACCAACGCCGAGGTAGAGAAAGTGCTCCGCGACGAGGTTAACGCTATGGTCGACAACTCATACAACACGCTTCGTACACGTATCGACCGCTTCGGTGTGGTTGCTCCCAACATCAAGAAGATGGAGCGCGACGGTCAAATCTTGCTCGAACTCCCGGGCATCAAAGAGCCGGAACGTGTGCGTAAACTTTTACAAGGTTCAGCCAACTTGGAATTCTACGAAACTTATACACTCCAAGAACTCCAAGGCGCACTTGCTCAATTGAGCGACGCAGCGCAAAAGGGCGAAACAGTAGCCGCTGCTCCTGCAGTCGTTGAAGGCGAAGCAGCCGCTGCCGACACTGTCAACGTTGCTGCTGCTGACACTGCTGCAGTTGCTGAAGCCGCTCCGGCAGAAAAGCCCGCAGAAGCTAAGACTGACGAGGCTGCTCCGGCTGCCAAGACGCTTGCTCAAATGCTTTGGGGCAATTTTCAAACAGGTGGTCCGGCTATCGGTGTCGTCAGCGTTCAAGACACAGCCGCTGTCAACGCAATCTTGCGCAGCGACGCCGCTAAGCGTATCCTCCCGACTAACCTTAAGTGCGCTTGGTCGGTCAAGGCTGTCGACGCTAAAGAACGCTTCTATCAACTCGTATCGCTCAAGACACAAAACGGCAAGCCGCGTTTGGGTGGCGACGTTGTTGTTGACGCAAGCTCCGACTTCGACAATATGCAAGGTAACGTCGTTTCGATGTCGATGAACAACGAAGGCGCTCGCCGTTGGGCTCAAATCACTCAAGAAAACATCGGTAAGCAAGTTGCTATCGTGCTCGACGACCAAGTTTACTCGTTCCCGACAGTTAACTCGGTAATCGAAGGCGGTCGCTCGCAAATCACCGGTCAATTTACTCCCGAAGAGGCTACCGACTTGGCTAACGTGCTTAAGTCAGGTAAGATGGTTGCTAAAGTCAACATCGTCAGCGAATCGGTTATCGGTCCGTCGCTCGGTAAGCAAGCCATCGAGTCGGGTATCTGGTCGTTTGTCATCGCGCTCGTAGCGTTGATGCTGTTCATGATTTCGTTCTACGGCTTCACTCCGGCGATGGTTGCAAACTGCTGCTTGATTATCAACCTGTTCTTCACCCTCGGAATTTTGGCATCGTTCCAGGCAGTGCTTACGCTGTCGGGTATCGCCGGTATCGTGCTTTCGCTCGGTATGGCAGTCGACGCCAACGTGCTTATCTTCGAGCGTACTAAAGAAGAATTGCGCGCAGGCAAGAATGTTAAGTCGGCACTCGCTGACGGTTATCGCAACGCATTCTCTGCAATCTTCGACTCTAACTTGACATCAGTTATCACCGCTATCATCCTCTTGGTTTACGGTACAGGTCTTATCAAAGGTTTCGCAACAACGTTGCTCATCAGCATCATCTGCTCGTTCTTCAGCGCAATATTCTTGTCGCGCATCGCATTTGAGTGGTTGCTCAAGAAAGAGCGTTTTGCAAAGATGACCTTCACCACCAAGATGAGCCAAAACTTCTTGAAGAACGTCAAGGTAGACTTCCTTGGTCAACGCAAGAAAGCCGGCATAATTATCGGTGCAGTCATCGTGATAATCGCTGCATCGTTCATCTTCAAGGGCATCGATAGGGGTATCGACTTCTCGGGTGGTCGCAACTACATCGTACAATTCGACCACGACGTGAAGACCGGCGACTTGACAGACAAACTTCAACCGCTCTTCCCCGAATCGTCGGTATCGGTAATCACTATCGACAACGATTCGAAGGTACGCGTATCGACCAACTACAAATATGCTGACGAAAGCGAAGGTGTCGACGACGAAGTAATGCAAATCCTCTACACAGGCTTGAAAGACGAACTCAACGGCATGTCGTACGAAGACTTCAGCGTGTCGAACGAAGAAGTCGGCGTTGTACAAACCGAGAAAGTCGGACCGAGCATCGCATCCGATATGACAACCGGTGCAATCTGGGCAGTGTTCTTCTCGCTCATCGCCATTACGCTCTACATCTTGTTCCGTTTCCGCGACATCTCGTTCTCGGTAGGTGCACTTGCATCGTTGGCGTTCACATCGTACATCATCATCGGTTTCTACTCGCTCTTCAGCGGCATCCTTCCGTTCTCGATGGAAATCGACCAATCGTTTATTGCAGCAATCCTGACCATCATCGGTTATGCAATTAACGATACCGTGGTTGTGTTCGACCGTATCCGCGAGATGATTGGCCTCTACCCGAAGTCAGACCGCAAAGAGGTAATCAACAACTCGTTGAACACCACTTTGACCCGTACAATCATGACATCGGTAACTACCGTTCTCGTGCTCTTGTGCATCTTTATCTTCGGTGGTGAAACTATCCGCAGCTTCACATTTGCAATGCTCTTCGGCGTGATTATAGGTACATTATCTACAATCTACGTAGCAACTCCGATTGCTTACGCAATGCAAAGCCGTAAGATTGCAAAAAAAGCAAAAAAGTAAGATAATAGATTGATATGTTGGGGGCGTGCCTTGCGTGATGCATAGGCGCGCCCTTTTTAAACCTACATTATTAATAATAAGTTTGCACGCAAGGCAAAATTTTAATACATTTGTAACGTTATGGCAGGTTCAAACTTTATCGACTATGTAAAAATCGTGTGTCGCTCGGGGAAGGGCGGCGCCGGCTCTGCGCATTTCCACAGAGCGAAATACGTTCCCAAGGGCGGACCCGACGGCGGTAACGGCGGTCGCGGCGGGCATATCATCTTGCGCGGCAACCGCAACCTGTGGACCCTTTTGCACCTAAAATACCAACGTCACGTCTTTGCCACCAACGGACAGGCAGGCGGCGAATGCCGCAGTTCGGGTAAGGACGGCGAAGACCGAATCATTGAAGTGCCCTGCGGAACGGCTGTCTACGACGCCGACGACGGTAAGTTTCTCTGCGAAGTGACCGACGACGGGCAAGAGATAAAACTCCTGCGTGGCGGTCGCGGTGGCTTGGGCAACTGGAACTTCAAGTCGCCGACCAACCAAGCGCCGCGCTATGCACAGCCCGGTGAGCCTTCGATTGAGAAAACCGTTATCCTCGAGCTCAAGCTGCTCGCCGATGTCGGTCTCGTGGGCTTTCCCAATGCCGGCAAGTCGACGCTGCTGTCGTCGATTTCGGCTGCCAAGCCAAAGATTGCCGACTATCCGTTTACGACGCTCGAGCCCAATCTCGGCATCGTAAGCTACCGCGACTCGCGCTCGTTCGTTATGGCTGACATTCCCGGGATTATCGAAGGCGCCAGCGAGGGCAAAGGCTTGGGACTCAGATTTTTGCGTCACATAGAGCGCAACGCCGTGTTGCTCTTTATGATTCCCGCCGACACCGATGGAATTCGTCGCGAATACGAGATTTTGCTCTCCGAACTCGAGAAATTCAATCCCGACTTGGCAGACAAAGGCAAGGTGCTCGCAGTGACCAAATGCGACATGCTCGACGACGAACTCATCGACGAAATTCGTCGTTCCGACTTGCCCGAAGGCATCCCCACCGTGTTCATTTCGTCGGTTACGGGACTCGGACTGACCGAACTCAAAGACTTGCTTTGGCGCACAATCAACGACGAAGACAACCGCATCCCGTCGCGCATCACTCATCGTGACCTCGACGTGCGTCACCGCGTGGCTGAGGAAGACGAATTCATCATCGAGCAAGAAGACTCGGGCGATGCCGACGAAACGTGGGACGTTGAATGGCCCGAAGAATATTGGGAAGATGATTTCAAAGAAGAATAACGCGGAACTTGCAGCGCCGATTGTGCCGTTGCAGTTCGACCAACCCTTGAGCGGAGTTGTTGCCTTTGCCACACGTCGTGGCGAGGCGGGCATCTCCGCTTATTCGTCGTTCAATTGCTGCCCCTACGTGGGCGACGACCCGCAGCACGTCAGCCGATGCCGCGAGGCGTTGCTGCAGACGCTTGGCATCGACGCGACGCGGCTGAAAACGCTCCGACAGGTTCACAGCGTGCGCGTTGTAGTCGGCGACGAAGCATCGCCGACGGTCGAAGCCGATGCCGTGGTGACAAACCGCCTCGGTGAATATGTCGGCGTCTATACAGCCGATTGCGTGCCCGTTCTGCTTGTCGACCCCGTCGCTAAAATCGCAGCAGCCGCCCATGCCGGTTGGAAAGGCACGCTCGGCGGAATCGTAACTCGCACGGTCGAAAAGATGAGAAGCCTCGGCGCCGACGTTCGCCGCATCCACGTCGCGTTCGGTCCGGCAATCTGCGGCGGATGCTACGAAGTGGGGCAGGAATTGATTGAACGCTTTGCTGAAGCGGGATTTGCGATGGAACGCATTTCGACGGTCAATCCGACGACGCGGAAGCCGCATCTCGACCTGGTCGAAGCCAACGCCGTGTTGCTCGAGCGGATAGGGGTTGCCTCCGAACACATTTGTCGCAGCAACATATGCACGCGATGTGCCCCGGACCAATATTTCTCGGCACGCGCTTTGGGCGTCGAGTCGGGTCGTGTGCTGACGGCAATCGCTATCGTTCGATGACGTAGACACCGCCGATGATAGCCGCGGCGCCAAGCAGCGATAGCGGCGTAACAACCTCGCCGAGAACGAGATAAGCCGATACGAATGTGACTATCGGATTGAGATTTATGTAGTTTGTCGATTTCACCGTGCCCAACCGCTTGACCACGGCACTCCAAATTGTAAAGCAAAGCATCGACGCCAATGCGCCCAAGAAGAGCACGTTGGCGAGCACCTCCGGCTTTGCCAATAGCGTCAAGTCGAATCGCTCCGGGTGGAACGGCAGCCAAAGCGCCATCGAAAGCAGTCCGTAGGCAAATACCTTGCGCGTGATGAACACCGCCGAATACTTCTTGCCGAGCACCTTCAGCAGAATGCTGTAGACCGCCCAAGAAGCGGCGGCGCAGAGCGTCAGAATGTCGCCAATCGGGTTGAAATTAAGGTCGACATTGCCGTGATAGATTATCACAATCACGCCCGCCAGCGCTATCACACTTCCGGCGATGATGCGCAGCGGATTGCGTGTGCGTTCGCTCCGAAAGATAGCCATAGCGAGCAGCGTGGTCAGCAGCGGCGTACCGCTGATAATCATTGCCACGTTGACAGCCTGAGTGTATTGCAGCGCCGTGTTTTCGGTTATGAAGTAGAGCGAGCCGCCGGTAATTCCCGCCAGAAAGAGCAGTGCCTCGTCGCGCAGGCTCTCCGACCAGAGTTTTCGCGGAGAGATGAACAGAATGCACGCATAGGCTATGATGAATCGGTAAATAAAAATCTCGGTAGGTTGCAATCCTGACGTTATCAGCATCTTTGTAGCCACAAAAGTGGTGCCCCATATCAGAACGGCAAGAATTGCAAGCACGTGAAACCAACCGTTGCCTAATTTTTTCATAAGAGCCTGATAATATTATATGCAAAATTACGAATAATTTTTGTCACCGGGCGTCCTATTTGCCGCAAAAACTTTTGCTAATTCGTCGGCTTTGTCGTATCTTCGCATAAAAGCAATATTTACGGCTTTTTTTCGTTAATATAGTAGAAAATATTGGATATGAAACGGACATGAACGGCTTTCGCCAAAGGGAATGAAAATGGAATTCATT
>JBJEDP010000150.1:0-6403 GCA_051872175.1 Candidatus Limisoma sp. | reverse complement strand
GTTGACCGCATATTTTTGGAAGGGGAAGATTGCCGAATAGTAGAGCACGCAAAGGAGGGCAACGAGCCAGAAACCGCTTGATGTAAGAATTTGCTTAAGGTCGCTAATCTTGAACGGGTCGTCTTTCTCTTCGGCTTCGCCTGTTTGGCTATCGAGTTTACGGTCCATAAAGAAGTATACGATAAACATAATCAAGGCGATAACGAGAAGCACTACGCCGAAAGCCACCGAGCGCGACACGTCGATGTCGCCGCCCATCTTGGCGAATACCGGCGAGAAAATCATACAAGTAGCCACGCCAAGACGAGCAAGAGCCATTTCTGAGCCCATTGCGAGCGCCATTTCTTTGCCTTTGAACCACTTAACGATACCGCGGCTGACGGTGATACCTGCCATTTCGACGCCGCAACCGAAAATCATAAAGCCGATTGCCGATAATTTTGCCGAGGCGGGCATGCCTTCGTAGAAGGGCGCAACTTCGAGTTCGGAAAGTACGGGGATGTAGTTAAGGTTGTTGTCGAACCACACTTTGAGCGAAGTGGCTTCGAATGCTTCGGTAACGGCATACCAGTTGATGATAGCGCCGACAAGCATCACTGCGCCCGAGAGGATGGCTGTGAAGCGCACGCCGAGCTTGTCGAGGATAATTCCGGCGAATATCAAGAAGAATACAAACACGTTGAGGAATGTTTCCGAGCCTTGCATTGTGCCGAATGCGGTAGAGTCCCATCCGCGTGTCGATTGCATTAAGTCTTTAATAGGAGAGAGTATATCCATAAAGATATACCCGAAAAACATTGCTGCCGCCAGCAATAGCAACGCGGTCCACCGCCATGCGGGAGAGTCGCTGAGTCTTTTTTGGATAGTTTGATTCATTTTGTATATGTTTTTTTGTTAATTGTCGTTCTGACTTGCAAAGGTAATTATTTTATGGCAATTAAGTTTCAAATTTTCCGGATAATATGGTTTCAGCATAAAAATAGTATGCTTTTGCGTCGACTCTGCGGACAAACTGACAGGGCGCAAAAAAAATAGGCTATGCCGATTTGGAGCGACATAGCCTATCAATTATTATGAAACAGCGTTTAGATTCCGAGTTCTTTCGAGATTTGAGCGATTTTCTCGTCGGCGCGTTTTTGAGCCGGTTCGTAGTCGTCGGCGTCTTTGAGGGTGTCGTGAACTTCGAGGTAGAATTTGATTTTGGGTTCCGTACCTGAAGGACGAACCGACACTTTCGTACCGTCTGCAGTGTAGAATTGGAGCACGTTTGAAGTAGCCGGCATGTCGAGCTTAGTTACCTTGCCTGTTGCAATGTCTTTCTCTTCGAGCGAGAGGAAGTCTTTGACGGTAACAACCGGCGAACCTGCGATTTCTTTCGGCGGGTTAGCGCGGAATTGCTTCATGATTTCGATAATCTCTTCAGCACCCGATTTTCCTTTGCGAACGAGCGAGATCCCTTTTTCGCGAGAGAATCCGTATTTGAGATACATATCTTTGAGCATTTCCGACATGTTCATGCCTTTATCTTTAGCCCAAGCTGCGATTTCAGCCATAAGGGAGATAGCCGAAACGGAGTCTTTGTCGCGAACGAAGTCTTGAGCGAGGAATCCGTAGCTCTCTTCGCCGCCGCCGAGGTAGCGAGCTTTGCCTTCTTGTTCGCGCATCACGTTTGCAATCCATTTGAAGCCGGTGAAGCAGTCGTACATCTTAATGCCGTTAGCGTCGGCGATTTTCTTGATGGTTTCCGAGGTTACGATAGTCTTAACGATATATTCGTTTCCGGTGAGGCGACCGAGCTCGGCGTTGCGAGTGATGAGGTAATAGTGGAAAATGAGTTGGATTTGGTTACCGTTGATGAGGACGTATTCGCCGTTGTTGTCGCGGATAACCAAGCCGATACGGTCGGCGTCGGGGTCGGAAGCCATAACGACTTCTGCGCCTGTCTCTTTAGCCTTGGCGATTGCCATAGCCATAGCCGACGGTTCTTCGGGGTTGGGCGAAGCAACTGTGGGGAAGTCGCCGCTTTCCACTTCTTGTTCGGGCACGCCGATGATGTTGGTGAAGCCGAAGTTTTTCAACGAGCGCGGGATGAGTTTCATACCGGTGCCGTGAATCGGAGTGTAGACGATTTTGATGTCGTGATGACGTTTGATGGCTTCGGGGCTGAGCGAGAGCGATTTGATTTTTTCGAGGTAGATGCTGTCGATGTCTTCGCCGATGATTTGGATTTTCGACTTGTCGCCTTCGAATTTGATTTCGCTAACGCTTTTAACTTCGTTGACATATTTGATTGTGTTAACGTCGTGGGGAGCAATCATTTGCGCGCCGTCGTCCCAGTACGCTTTGTAGCCGTTATATTCTTTGGGGTTGTGCGATGCGGTGATGATTACGCCGCTTTGGCAACCGAGGTGACGAATGGCGAACGACATTTCCGGGGTGGGGCGGCAAGAGTCGAAGAGGTATACTTTGATGCCGTTAGCCGAGAAGATGTCGGCAACGATTTCGGCAAATTTGCGGCTGTTGTTGCGCACGTCGTGACCTACTACGACTTTGATTTCGGGAAGGTCTTTGAACGCAACTTTCAGGTAGTTCGACAAGCCTTGAGTGGCTGCGCCTACGGTGTAGATGTTCATGCGGTTGCTACCTGCGCCCATAATGCCGCGAAGTCCGCCTGTGCCGAATTCAAGGTCTTTGTAGAACGACTCGATAAGGTCGGTCTTGTCTTCGTTGTCGAGCATTGCTTGCACGGCTGCTCTCGTTTCTGCATCGTATTCGGGAGAAAGCCATTTTTTCGCTTTTTCTGTTACTTGTGCTAATAATTCGTTGTCCATTATTTTTTGAATTTTAAGTGTTTATGTTCGGTTTTATTGGAAACTCAACAAATTTACAAAATAAAAATTGTACACAACAAATTTTGCGGGCAATTTTTTAAATTTGTTTGTCGTTTTCGTTGTTTTCTTCGTTTGTGGGGTCGTTTTTACGCTCTGCAAGGCGTTCTTTTTTGCGAAGAACAAAATGAAGGAGAACGATGACGCCTGTCGAGATGGCGAGCACGGCATAGTATTCGAGTGGCTTTGTTGTGGCGAGTCCGCGCCCGATGGTTGCCATTACTATGAGGTAGACGGCGAGCAGTGCGGGCAGGTAGGTCGATTTTTTCAGTTTCATTCGATTGCTGTTTTATATTTTGATGTTTCGGGGTCGAAGCCCTTGAGCTTGCGATAGATTTGAATGCACGCCCAAGCGTCGAGTGCGGCATATTTCTGTTGAGCCTCGGTCAGCTGCGGTGCATCCCAGTTGGAGAGTTGCTGACTTTTGGAAATGCGCATATCGAATAGGATTGCGTAGATTTTTTGGAGGCTTGCGTTCGAGATGTTGTAGCTTGGCACAAGTTGCTGGATGTCGATAAATCCGGCTGGATTGAATTTATAGCTGTGGGCGAGCGAGCCGAAGTCGTCGTGGAGCGACAGCCCGATTTTTGTGATTTTCGGATTGTCGATAATCTGGCTCAACGGAGTGACGTCGTCGAGTTTGCGAACGCGAAAGAGAAAGCAGATGTCGTCGGCGGAGATTTGGATAAGCGAAACGTGCACTTCCGCACCTTTGCGGAAGATAGGTCGCGACTCTGTGTCGAATCCGAGGACGGGGTAGCGCTTGAGAATTTCGACGGCTTTAAGCATGTCGACGCGTGTGTCGACAACTTTTATCGTGCCGGGAAATTCTTCGCGTGGCAGGGCTGCAACGTCTTCTTTGCTGATTGCTATGGTGTAGTTGTTATCCATTGTCGGGGTTTATTTCATTGTGAGGAATGTCGTTGCTTTGTGATGTGTGGCAACGAATTTTTTCAAGTAGTCGAGCGTTTCGGCGGCAATTGTTTTATCGTCGTCGAAAAACGTGTTGTAGATAACGTATCGGAGGTCGATGTTGCGCGAGCGAATGGCTTCGAGCGAGAGCAGCGTATGGTTGATAGAGCCGAGTTGCCCGTTGGTGACCAATGCCAGCGGCAGACGTCGGTCGGCAACGTAGTCGATGGTGAGCAGACTCTCGGTGATGGGCACCATAAGTCCCCCGGCACCTTCCATCAAAATTGTATCGTAGTCTTGATAAAGTTTCTCCTGCGAGCGCTCGATTTTCTTGAGGTCGATGTCGACGCCGTCGATGCGTGCCGCAAGGTGGGGCGATGCCGGGTAGGTCATGATGATTGGCGCTGTGGTGAAGTCGAGGTCGACGGGCAGCATTGGGAGGTTCATCACTTGGCGATGGATGTCGATGTCTTCCGAATATCCGTCGTCGCCGGTTTGTATCATTTTCAGGGTGATTACTTTTTCGCCTTTGGCTGTCAATTGGTTGGCGAGCCAGCCGGTGGCATAACTTTTGCCGACGTTTGTGCCTATTCCGCTGATAAATATTGTTTGTTTCATTGCCGGTTATCGTTTTTTTGCAATAATATATATGGGGTTGAACGTCAAGCCGTATTTCCCGTCGATGGTGGGGATGTTTTGCTCGAGTTCGAGGATTGTCGATTTGGTAATTTGCGACGGCGTTTTTACGGCATTGACGCCGGTCCGGTGGAGCGTTGTAAGCATCTCGGCAACGCTGTCGAACGTCATCGTGAACGATTCTTCGCTGATGTCGACGGGTGTCAATCCGGCATGCTCGACGATTTCGCGCCAGTTGTCGGCGCTAAGGTAGACGAGCGAAGACGCGAATGTTCGGCGCAGTTCGCAGTAGTTTTGCGTGCCGAAGGTCGAGAGGATGAGGTATCCGCCGGGGGCAATATGTCCGGCTATGTTGCGGATGAATCGTTTGGGGTTGTTGAACCATTGTATTGCCGAGGTCGAAACCACGAAGTCGATGTTGTCGGGGATGTCGATTGTTTCGGCGTCGCCTTTGAGTAGGGTGGTCGTCGGGGTTATGAGGCTCTCGGGAATGTCGGTCAGGTCGTTAAGGAAGACGTGCCCGGGGTTGATGCTACGGGTGTAGAGTCGGGTGAAGATGCCCGTGCCGCAGCCGATTTCGAGCACTGTCGGACGGTCGATTGCCGGTAGGGCGGACCACTTTTGCATCAATCGTTGTGCAATCTGTGCTTGCCCTTGGGCGTACGAGTCGTAGTGTGGCTGACTTTTCTCAAATCGACTTTTTACGATTTGCTTGTCGACGATATTGGCATCGATGATTGCTTGAAAACTGTCGGGACGGTGGAATTGACCTTTCAGCCGAAGACGTATCGCCGAAGTTCGGCTCCACGCGTTGTCTTGGTTTTGCGGCGGGAAAATTCGGTCGTTGTCGGCGATGTAGGCTATGTTCCAGTTGCGGAACAAGCTGTCGGTCGACGAATTTTGCCGACCCATTTCGATGAGTTCGTCGCGCAGCGAGTCGAGGGTGCGCTCGGGCTTGTTCTGTCGGAATTCTGCGAAACCTTTGATGCCGCACATCCGCTTTTGGAACTTTACGAGCGACTCTTCGCTGAGGCTGTCGAGCGTGCCGCGGAAGATGCCGACGGGTATGCCGAGCGTGTCGTCGACCGGCGAGAGTGTGCCGTTGATGGCTACGGCTATGGTTGGATCGATTCGGTTGTCGTAGAGCCAGCGTGCGGCGGCGTAGACACCGAACGACCACGCAAAGACATATATGTTGTCGTAGCCCGTGGTAATGTCATCGCCACGGAAGTCTACATAGTTGTAAGCCACGGCAATGTCGCAACCGTCGACGCTCAGGTCGGCGAACGGACGTCGGTCCATTCCCCATCCGGCGAAGACGATGATGAGCGACTTGTTGTGCGACTTATGTATATATTCAAATGTCATATTATTTGCTTAATGTCTGCACGTTATTTGCTTTATATCTGCAAGCAGACGTTTTACGGTGTCGAAATCGAGCGACGCGTTGAGGCTGATGCGCACGCGCTCGAGTCCTTCGGGTACGGTCGGCTTGCGGATGGGTAGAGCGAGGTAGCCGAGCTCTTTGAGTTGCGCTGACATCTCGAGCGCACGACTGTTGCTGCCCGCCATCAATGGCACGATTTGCGAATCGCTGATTTTGCGTCCGTTGATGTCGGCGAGCCCTTCGTTAAGATATTGGCTGATTTCCGCTAAATGCCGACGTTGACTTTGCATTTGTGTAATGCGTTTGACCACGAACGTGCTCCACTTGCATGAAATGGGCGGTATGGCTGTCGAGAAAATAAAACTCCGCGAGTGATTGATGAGGAAATCCTTCATCAGCGGACTTGTGGCGACGAATGCTCCTTGCGAGGCAACGGCTTTGCCGAGTGTTCCGACAAGGAAGTCGATTTGGTCGATGATGCCGAGTTGCTCGCCGACGCCCAGTCCGAGACGCCCTGCCACGCCAATGGAGTGCGCTTCGTCGACGTAGAGCATCGTGTTGGGGTAGCGTCGGCGGATGT
>JBJEDP010000149.1:0-6452 GCA_051872175.1 Candidatus Limisoma sp. | reverse complement strand
ACGTATTCCTCAACAACGGGTCGGTCGTTAAAGGCATTATCGAGAATGAAGTTGAAAACGTATCGGTAACAATTCGCGCCACAAACGGCGAGGTTTATACCTACAAGGCTGTCGAAGTGCGCAAGATTGCTCACGGCAAAGCGCCCGCAACTCCCGAAGTGAAAAAACAATCGGGCTCGCACGTCGACTACACCCAAAACGAAACCGGCTTCTGGTTTGCCGCCGAACTTCAAGGCGGCGTGACCGTTCGCCCCAACAAGTACAACATGCAGTTCGGCGAACTTGACGTTGTTGCCGGCTATCGCATCAGCGACTACGTACGCGTCGGCGTCGGCATCGGCGGACGCTACTACGGCGGCAGCCACGACTTCCGCGCCAACACGGGCGAATTCTCCGTGCCCATCTATGCCAACGTTCGCGGCAACTTTATCCCGACGGAATACCGCAAAGTGGTGCCCTACTACTCGTTTGACCTGGGCGGCGCTCTTCGCGACGGCATATTCGTGCGCCCGACCATCGGTCTGCGCATCGGCGAGCCCCGTGCTGCCTTCCTCATCGGCATCTCTTACCTCGATCAGATGACCAAGATGTGGAAAGACGGCGCTATTGACCCTACCAAGGAAGACAAATTCTTCTCGGGCGTATCGCTCAAAATCGGTTATGAATTCTAACACCTAAAGGCAATGAAAAAGTTTTTTAGCATAGTTATGGCATGCGCAATGGTAGTAGCCGTTGGCTCGTGCCGCAAAAACACAACAATCTCGAGCACAAGTTCGGTGGCTTCGTTCGAAACAGTCGGCTTGGGCAGCGAACGCGACGGCTCGATGACAGTGCGCGCTTGGGGTAAAGGCAAAGACAAAGCCGACGCCCTCGAACAAGCCCGCAAAAACGCCCTCTACGACGTTATCTTCAAAGGCATCAAGCAAGGCGAAGGCACGTTCAACGCTCGCCCGCTAATCTACGAAGTAAACGCCGAGACCAAGTATGAATACTATTTCAACAAATTCTTTGCCGATGGTGGCGAATATACCACCTACGCAACCCTCGAAGACGAGAACCGCCGCGCACGCATGGTCGCTAAAGGCAAAGCCCAAGAAAACTGGTCGACCGTGATTCGCGTTAAACGCTCAGAACTCAAGCAAAGATTAATCGATGACGGAATCATTAAACCATAAGCACTATGAAATACCTACTTTCGTTAATAGCATTAATGCTTCTTATCCCCGTTGGTGCATCAGCACAAGCAAAGAAGCCGACCATTATGATTTTTCCCGCCGACGTGTGGATGAACGACCATAACTATATGGACGTAGTCGACGTGCAAGGCCGCAAGAAACGCGTGCCGCGCTACGAAGACGCATTCCAGACCGACCGCGACATCAACAACGTAGTTGCCAAAATCGGCGAAATGATGACCGAACGCGGCATGAACCTCGAATCGCTCGCCGAAATGACGCGCAACATCGACGAAAACTCGGCAATCGACGAATTCGTTGAATCGTCGACCTCCGGCGCTTCGATGGCAGAAAGCGCTTACGACCGCATTATGAACACCGCAAAATCGGACATCCGCGTCTACGTCGACTGGAAAGTCAACCAAACAGGTCCGCGCCGTAGCGTGACCTACACGCTCACCGGACGCGACGCCTACACCGGCAAGCAGATTGCCAACGCCAGCGGTACCGGACAACCCTCGATTGCCGCCGAAACAGCCGTGCTCCTCGAAGAAGCCGTGCTCGAAAACATGGACCAATTCGTGTCGCAACTCCAAGCTCACTTCGACGACTTGCTCGCTAACGGCCGTGAAATCGCCGTTTCCGTACGCCTGTTCGAAAACGGCTCAGGTCTGTCGTTCGAAGACGAATACGACGGCGACGAACTTTCGCAAATCATCGACGACTGGATGAACGAAAACACCGTGCAACACCGCTACTCGTTGAAGAGCTCGTCGGCTACACGCCTCGAATTCAACCAAGTACGCATCCCGCTCTACGACGAACGCGGCCGCGCTATGGACGCTAAACGCTTCGTCAACCAGTTGCGCAAATTCCTCAAGGCTCAACCCTACGGAATCGTGTCGAAAGACAACACACGCGGCTTGGGTCAAGGCATCATCATCCTCGGCGAAAAATAAACCCACAAAAAAGAAAGAATTATGAAACTACATAAAATAGCCGTTATGGCAGTAGCCGCGCTCATGAGCGTAGGCGCTTGGGCTGAAGAATGCGACATCAACATCACGGCAGTGCCCGTCTTCCAAGGCGACGAAGTGCCCGAAGATGTCAGCGATATGATTGTTACCCGCCTTACCAATGCCGCAGCAACAAGCGGCGTCGTAGGCAGCGACAACAGTCGTTTCTTCCTCACGGCAAAATTCAACAACAACTTTAAAGACGTTTTGGCAGGTCCGCCGCAACAGACAGCCGTAACTACCCTCGTTACGCTCTACATCGGCGACGTTGTCGACCGCAAAGTGTTTGCTTCGCAGAGCTTCGAGCTCAAAGGCGTGGGCACCAGCGACAGCCGCGCTTATCTCAACGCCATCAAGTCCCTCAACGGCAAAAACGACCAATTCGCTCGCTTCATTGCCAAAGGTAAGGCGAAAGTGATTAGCTACTACGACGCCAACTACCCGCAAATCCTGCAAAAAGCGCGTCAGGCTATGCAGATGAACAACTACGACGAAGCGCTCTACTATTCGACACAAATTCCCGAATGCAGTCGTGGCTATGCCGAAGCGGCAGCGCTCACCAACACAATCTACCAAGCCTACATCGACTTCGAAGGACTTCGCCTGCTCAACCAGGCACGCGCCGCTTGGGGTGCTAATCCCGACGCTACCGGCGCTTCGGAGGCTTACGGATACATCACCCAAATCAACCCGCAAGCTAAGTGCTACGGCGAAGCTATGACCCTTGCAAACCAAATTGCCAAGGTGGTTAAGGCTAACTGGGATTTCGAAAACGTAACGAAATACAAAGACCAAATCAGCCTCGAGAATGCTCGCATCAAAGCGGCTCGCGACGTCGGCGTGGCTTGGGGTAACCACCAGCAACCGATTACCTACAACATGGGTTGGCTTTGGTAAAATCTCTACAAGGGCACATATTGTACCCTTGTTCGTTTACCTGACTATTTAACCATCACATAATAATCACACTATGAAGAAAGTTAACATTGCAATTGCCGCACTGGCAATCCTCAGTGCGCTGCCCGCTTATGCAGGCGAAAACGTAGACTCTTTGCCCAAATTCCGCCGCAGTTCGCTCTACACATTCCTCGTACGCTCTGCTGCACAAGACCAAAAACTCGACGCCGAAGTCGAATCGAGCAACCTCGTAACCGGTCTGGTCGACTCGTTCAAAAAAGACAAAGCCGACACTACCGAAACTGCCGGAATGAAGCGCAGCGAAGTAGCGCAACTCGAATTCCTTAACACTCCGATACCCACGCAATTCAACGACCACAACCTCGACATTCGCATCCTCGACTTCGATGCCGTAACCGTTAGCGAAGACGAAATCAAAGCAGCTGCCGACGCTCAAGGCGAAAAGAAAAAAGGCGGCGCTGCCAAATTCGGTAAAGCGGCTCTCGGCGCTGTTACCGGCGCCTCCGGCGCTGAAGCGGTTATCCCG
Source organism: Candidatus Limisoma sp. (assembly GCA_051872175.1). Taxonomy (GTDB): domain Bacteria; phylum Bacteroidota; class Bacteroidia; order Bacteroidales; family Muribaculaceae; genus Limisoma. Next base: position 2,817 of record JBJEDP010000149.1, on the reverse strand, counting down.
ACCGACGACGTCGACTATCGTATGCCCGCCGTGCTGACAAAATTCTTCGCCAACCAACAAACCGCACCGATGCTCGTCGGCAAATGGTTCGGCTATGCAGGTGGCAAATACGACGACCAACTGACGCTCATCAAAGAGCGCGGCTTGCAAGACGCCACCGAGGCTGACCGCAGCGCGGCTGCCACCGACAAACGCGGCGACGCTAAACTTATGGACGCCGGTCAAGAACTCATCGACAACACGTTCGTGCTCGCCGTCAACCTTCGCTATCGCTCCAACAAAGCCATCATCGAAGAGGCTCAACAAGCAGCCAACCTCGTCGGTAGCGCATTCGGCACCTACGGACAACTCGCTTCGCAAGCAGCCGGCGCAATCGCTAACGCTACTGCAGGTAAGGGCTTCGGCGTGCAAGCCTACACCTACCTTTACAAACTCGAATGGGACAAAGACCGCCTCGACCGCTTCTATGCCGAATACTGGGACAAGCCGATTGAAGACCTCGTTGCTTCGGGCATCTGCACCCTCAAATTTATCGACAAAGACAAAGCATCGGCTCGCGTCGTTGCCAGCGGTTTCTCGAAAAAACCCGAAAACGAACTGGTTAAAAACGCCGTCGAAAACGCAATCGACCGCGCTATCGTAAAACTGCAAGTGAAGAACGAAGTGTTCCGCACCAAGACACAACTCTTCCAAGTGTCGGACGACGGCAAATTCGTTTATGCACAAATCGGTACGAAAGAGGGCGTAGAGAAAGGCGACGAATATTCGATTCTCGAAGCTGTTGAAGAAGACGGCAAGACCGTCTACAAAGAAATCGGTAAAGTGAAAGCCGTAGAAGGCGCCATCTGGAACAACGAAGCCGGCGCTGAAGACCTCGCTGCCGAACTCGAAGCCGACGGCGACAAGAAAGCAGCCGCTCAACTCGAGGCTATCAACCTGAAAGCCACAAAGTTTGAGGTTAAGAAGGGTAAAGACCTCTATCCGGGCTTGTTCCTCCGCCTCAGCAAGAAAAAATAGCCTACAAACGACAAAAACTTTCCAAAAAGAGTCGGCTCTGCAGGAGTCAACTCTTTTTGGAAGTTTTCGATGCCCACATTCCGTTGTGTCTAACATAATGATATAATATACAAACCCAACAAGAGACTATGAACAAATTTTTAGTTAGCGCTGTTGCTCTACTTCTTTCTTCAACCACAGTGGCGGCGCAAGACCTTATCCCCGACCAAAACAAGAAGGGGAAATGGGGCTACGTCAACAACGCAGGTACGGTCGTTATCGACTACAAGTACGACTCGGCAGACTTCTTTATGGACGGTCGCGCCAAAGTCGGAAAAGGTGGCAAATACGGCTACATCAACACCAACGGCTCCGAAATCATTAAGATGAAGTATAACACCATCGACAAGATTAACAACAACGTCTACAAAGTGTCGGCAGGCGGCAGCTACAAAGACGGCGCACTGCTCGACGAAAAATACGGCTTTATCGACTATAGCGGCAAGGTCCTTCTCGAGCCGAATTACGAAACCATCACATCGTTTAAAAACGGCGTGGCGCTGATAAGCAATAACTCCAAATACGGCTACATCAACGAGAATTTCAAAATCGTCGTGCCGTGCAGATTTTCCGCTATCGGCACATTCAACTCGCGCGACGTGGTCTGGGCTACCGACGTCAACAAGTCGGGCTTATATCACAAATCCGGACGCGTCATAATTGAGCCTAAATACGCATCAATCGGCACATTCATTCCTTGGGTAAAAGAATACAGCAAAGAAGAACTCGACAAAATGACCTACACGGCGCGCACCATCTGCAAAGAATGTCCGAGTCACTACCTGCTGCGCAAATCCAAAATACCCACAACGCCGTTCGACTCCATCGACGGCTCGCTAACTCACGGCTACTACTATAGCGGCAAAGCGACCGGCGAGAAAAACGCCGTGCTCGACCTCGACGGCAACGTCCTTATCAAAGAAGGTCAGTACACAGGTGCATTCTATCCCACCGACGGATTTGCTTATGTGATAAAGAAGGCTAATAAATCGAACTATCTTAACATGACAACCGGCAAAATGCTGTTTTCGAAAGACATCCCCGACGGCTGGGCATTCCACAACGGCTATGCTGTGGCTTATATGCGCTACAACAAAGCGTCGCTCATCGACACCAACGGCCGCGAAATTTGCACGTTCGACAAAATCTATCCCGAACGCGGCGGCGTACACATCGTGTCGGAAGGCAGTAGCAGCGTGTCGTACGGACTCATCGACCACGCCGGAAACGTGCTGATTGAACCGACCTACAACGCCATCTATCCCGAAAACGAAGGACTGTTGGCGGCGCAAAAATCCAGCGGCGACAAGTGGGGCTTTCTCGACAACAAGGGTAAATTTGTTATCCAACCGACCTTCGAACACGTATTCTCGTTTGCTCACGGACTCGCTCCGGTTAAGAGCAAAGGCAAGTGGGGTCTGATTAACCCGAGCGGAAAAGAAGTGGTAACTTGCAAATGGAATAGCCTTGCATTCATCTCCGAAGACAATCCGGAATTTGTATGGGTACTCCCGTCGACCAAAGAAGAAGGATATATCTGTCTTGACATCAAGACCAACAAACAAGCATTCAAAGGTCAGTATCCCTTCGTGCGCAACTTCAACCAAGATACGCCCGGCGTGGCTATCGTCGGCAAATCGTCGACAAGCGTCGGTTGTATCGACAAAACGGGTAAAGTGATTATCCCTATCGAAATGGACAACGGCTCTCTCGCACTCAAAGCTTACCAACAATTCGTCGAGAGCGGCAAATCCGCTTAGA
>JBJEDP010000148.1:0-6518 GCA_051872175.1 Candidatus Limisoma sp. | reverse complement strand
TATTGGGCGTACCACCGGTCCACATATATGCGTAACCGCCGGAAACGCCGTAGGTTGTACCGCAACCGGAAACCGATGGGTTGAGAGTATTCCAGAAACCGTGACCGGTCTTGGGTGAGGTATAACCACATCCTACATAGTAAGAATAATACACCGTGCCTACGCCGCTTGCACGAGACGTCAAAGCATGTTTATCAAGGAGTCCGTAGTAACCGAGAAGCATACACGACGAAGACGGAGCACAACAAATGTAGCCATAGCAAGCATTACCGCCGACTGACGGCGTGTCCCAAACTTGGTTGATATACGGGATGTCGAGGGCGCCGATAGAGCCTTCTTTAAGTTTACCGTTTGCTGTTTGCGCTTCGGTAGGTATCACCTTGCGAACTACGTTATAGTCGAGGCCTTCAACACGACCGATGCGGTTGCCTTTAGTGAACGAAACAAGCGAAACTTCGCTGCCCGCCTTTGCCATAGCGCCGCCAGACGATTTGACAGCCACTTTGTTAAGGCTGCGAGTTCCGCCGGCATAAGTTACCAACAGGCTACCGTCAGAGGTAAGAGCGACGTCAGTAGGACAGTCGACGCGAGCCGCAATAAGCGACGTTTGAGTCATACCGTTAAAGGAAGAACGGATGACCGATGCCGAGTTGACAATCAACTCGTTTTCGCGCTCGGCACGAGTAAAGACAAGGTTTTGCGAGTCGTCGGTCCACTTCACCGAAGCTGCCTCGCCGATTTGATACGACTTGCGAGTAGCGCGTTCGTAGACGGTCAGCGTACCGTTGACTTTCTCAAACGCAATCTTGCTGCCGTCGGGCGACCATACCGGATTGTAAGCGTCGAAGCCGGCTACGGTAATTTTTTCGATGTTTCCGCTCGCCAAGTCGACGATGTAGGAATCGCCGTCGATTGTACTATAAGCCACACGCGAAGCATCCGGTGAGATGTTTGCAATGTTGACATAAACGCCCAAATTGTACGCCTTACGCATCGCACCGCTGCGCACGATGAGTTGGTTGCCCATCGTATACGCCATCGTGCCGTCGTCGGCAAACGAAACTTGACCGCACTGGTCTACGTAGCCTTCGAGCACGGTAAGTTTGCCGGTAGCCACGTCGAGCAATGCCGGCGCTTGGTTCAAATCAGCATCAAAAACCTTCAGACCGATAGTCTTTTTGTCTTTGCTCAACTGCGTATAGATACCGCAGTTAGCGCCGCTGAAGATTGTAGAAATCTTGTTGTCTTTGATGAGATAAATCTCGTTATAGCGGTTGTTTGTCGCAACAACGCCCGAGGTTGTCTCCATTGGGTTCCGAAGATACCCTTGTTCGGCTGCTTCATAGTAGCTTACGTGAGCCAAATCTTGCGAATTGGCGCCCACATAGCCCATTAATGCTATCACAGCCGTTAAGCACTTACAAATCGTAGCGCTCAGGTGCTTTTTGATATTCATCTTATAACAGTTTTGTAGGTTATTTGTATCAAATTATTAAGGATTTAACGTACCTTGTTGGCAATTTACGCAGTTTCGCAAAGGTAGAAATATTTTTTTGAAAAATATAATATATAAATATTAAATTTTGCTAAAACAAAGCGGGCAAATCTATTCAAATTTTATATACGTTTCGCCACATTATGTATAGCAATAAGCAAATGACAAGGAGGTCGTTCCATCGCGGAACGACCTAATCACTATTTTTCAGTTTTCGACTCCAAAAATCGGGCGAAAATTGTTGCCGCGGTCTCGACCATCTTCGAGCACGGGCGCTTTTTGTAGTACTGCGGCGTGCGCGCTTCGGGTGTTGGAGGCGTAGCCGCCCCGGGAACCAAGCCGAGCAACTCGCCGCAAATCAGCGAACCGTTTTCTTCTTTGAATTGCGCGGCAAGTTGCTGAACGACAGCATAGTTGTGCGCCTTGCCCTCGCGGTCTTGAGCATCGACGCTGCCCGTTTCCAAACCGGCAAGGAGAAACATACCACACGCCGCGCCGCAGGTCTGACGCATACGCCCGATGCCGCCGCCGAACGATGCCGACATACGCAATGCCGTTGCCTCGTCGATGCCATACAAGTCGGCAAACGCCGCTACCACCGATTGCGAGCAATTATAGCCCGACTTAAACATAGTCACGGCTTTTTCGATTCTGTCTTCGTACATTTTTAACAAAGATTAATCTTTTACAAATCAATTACCACCTCGACCGGGCAATGGTCGGAGCCGAAAATTTCGGTGTGAATGTCCGCGCTGACGAGACGGTCGTCGAGACGTTTCGACGTCAAAAAATAGTCGATGCGCCAACCGGCATTCTTGGCGCGCGCTTGGAAGCGATACGACCACCACGAATAGATGCCCTCGCGGTCGGGATAGAAGTGGCGGAACGTGTCGGTAAAGCCCGCATCGAGCAACGTGCCGAATTTTTCGCGTTCTTCGTCGGTAAATCCCGCATTTCGGCGATTCGACTTCGGATTTTTAAGGTCTATCTCCTTGTGAGCCACGTTCATATCGCCACAAACCACGACGGGCTTCTGCGCGTCGAGGCGGCACAAATAGTCGCGGAAAGCGTCCTCCCACGTCATACGATAGTCCAGGCGGCGCAGTTCGTCCTGCGAATTAGGCGTATAGACCGTCACGAGATAAAAATTGTCGTATTCGAGCGTCACAACGCGACCTTCCTTGTCGTGCTCGTCGATGCCCAAGCCGTACGACACCGACAACGGTTTGCGGCGAGCGTAGATTGCCGTGCCGCTGTAGCCTTTCTTCTCGGCGTAGTTCCAAAACGACTCGTAGCCGTCGAACTGCAAGTCAAGTTGCCCGTGCTGCATCTTTGTCTCTTGCAAGCAAAAGAAATCGGCATCGAGCGAGGCAAACGCTTCGGCGAAACCCTTGCCGACGCATGCACGCAACCCGTTAACATTCCATGATATAAACTTCATAAGTGTTCTTTTTTGTCACAAAAGTAATGATTTTTCTTCTGATATGCGTAATTTTGCAGCCAAATTGAAGATTTATGGAGTATTATTTTGAAGCGGTCAGCCCGCGGCTGCAATATCCGGGCATAGCGCTCGACAACCCTCACGGCGTCGGAATCGCTGCAGGGCGCACGCACGCCATCGTCGGACCCAACGGAGCCGGCAAAACGTCGCTCGCCAACATTCTCGCACGCGGATGGAACTTCGGGTTAAACAAGATTGTCGGCGACCGCAAAAGCCTAAGCATCAAAGTATTGGAATTCACCGACATACACAGCCTAAGCGGCTGCAGCGACACCTACTACCAACAGCGCTTCGAAGCCACGATGAACGACGATATGCCCACCGTCGGCAGCCTTATCGAAGGAAAAGCCGGTCGCGAAACGTGGCGCGCAATTTGCAAACATCTCAACCTCAACGACATAGAAAGCAAGTCGCTCAACAGCCTGTCAAGCGGCGAACTGCGGAAATTTCTCATCGCAAACGCCCTGTCGGAGTGCCCGAACGTGCTCTTTCTCGACAATCCCTACATCGGGCTCGATGCCGGCTCGCGCCAACTGCTCAACGACCTGCTCCAACGCCTGTCGGCTGACGGGACCGCCATCGTGTTGCTCCTTTGCAACCCCAACGACCTGCCCGAATTCGTCGACTACGTTATCCCGATTACCGACTGCCGCATCCTGCCGACAATCGACGTCGAATCAGCAGGTTACGCAGCCGCACGCACCGCCGTCGGCGAACTCTTTGCAGAACGCACACTCGGCGAAATCCCCACAGCAGAGCGCGTCGCCGGCGACTTCGACATAGCGTTTTCGCTGCACGACTGTCGCGTGTGCTACGGCAAAACCGTAATACTCGACCACGTCGACTGGACAGTGCGTCACGGCGAGCGATGGGCTTTGCTCGGTCCTAACGGCTCGGGAAAAAGTACGCTGCTGAGCCTCGTCTGCGCCGACAATCCGCAGTCGTACTGCAACGACATCACCATCTTCGACCGCCGACGCGGCTCCGGCGAAAGCATCTGGGACATCAAGCGGCGCATCGGATTTCTCTCACCGGAAATTCACCTCTACTTCCGCGAAGCACGCAACGTCAAGGCTGTCGTTGCCGCCGGACTACGCGACACCGTAGGCATGTTCGGCAACGAACCCGCTCGCAACGTCGAACTCGCCATGCGTTGGCTCGACGCTTTCGGCATCATGCACCTCGCCGAGCGCCGTTTCACCACGTTGTCGGCAGGCGAACAACGCCTCGTGCTGCTCATCCGTACGCTCATCAAGCAGCCTGAAATGCTGATTCTCGACGAACCGCTACACGGACTCGACGCACCGACAAAACGCCTTGCGCGCACCGCCATCGAAGCCGTAACCGCACGCACCGACGCAACACTCGTCTACGTTACTCACTACGAAAACGAAATACCTTCGCTCGTTACGCAAACAAAAAAAATCGAGAAAATTAACCGGCATTAATGTAGCTTAAACTTGCAAGAACAAAGAATAGCCATTAAATTTGTAAATAAAAAAACTAAATATTATGACAATCATCGACAAGACAAAACCGGTGGCGCTCTGCTCCGACCACGCCGGCTACGACACAAAACAAGCAGTTATCGCTTATCTCAAAGCGGAAGGCATTGACTATAAAGACTTTGGCACCTACTCAACCGAAAGTTGCGACTATCCCGACTTCGCACATCCCTGCGCGTTGGCGGTAGAAAGCGGCGAATGCTATCCGGGCATTGCCATCTGCGGCAGCGGTCAAGGCATAACAATCACGCTCAACAAGCACCAAGGCATCCGCGCCGCGCTCTGCTGGATTCCCGAAATCGCAAGTCTGGCACGTCAACACAACAACGCCAACGTGCTCTCCATGCCGGGTCGCTTTATCAGCAACGACGAGGCTATCGAAATCGTCAAAACATTCCTTTCGACGCCCTTCGAGGGCGGTCGACACCAAAAACGCATCGACAAAATCCCCGTGAAATAGGAATTCCTTTTCAGTCGCCCGCACCCATGGCAGGTGCGGGACTAAAAAAACAACAAGAGCCTGATTCACAGCGAAACAGGCTCTTTCTTTTTTCTACAAATATTTATCTCCGAAATTGGTTTTTACCTCGTTGACGTATTGCTTGATTTTTTGCTCCTCCGAGAGCGGACAAATGAGCAAAATGTCGTCGTTGTCTGCCACGATGTAGTCTTTCAAGCCCGATGCAACTATCAATTTTTCCTTCTTTGCGGCGAAAATGTTGTTCTGACAATCGTTGATAACGGTTTTGCAGTTGCGGAACACGTTGCCGTTCTCGGTTTTCGGCGACTTCTCGTAGAATGCCCCCCACGAGCCGAGGTCGCTCCAGCCGATGTCGACGCACTGAACGTGCACGTTTTTATATTTTTCCATCACGGCGAAGTCGACCGAAATGTTGGGACATGCCGGGAATTCGCGCTTGATAAATTCCGTCTCTTTGTCGGTGCCGAACTTGCCCAAACCTTTGTCGAAACGCATCGAGATGTCGGGGGCACATTCGTGGAACGCATCGATAATGGCATTTGCCGACCACATAAAGATGCCGGCATTCCACACAAATTCGCCACTTTCGAGGAACACTTTCGCCAACTCGATGTTGGGTTTTTCGGTGAACGTCTTGACGGGCGCAATTGCGTCGAGCGACTTTCCGCCGACCTGGATGTAGCCATACCCCGTTTCGGGGCGGTTAGGCTTAATGCCCATCGTCAGCAGCGCGCTGCGATTGTCGCGAACGAACTCGAAGCCGCGTACAACGCTGTTGCGAAACTCTTCATCTTTTAGAATCAGATGGTCCGACGGAGTGACGAGGATGAGCGCATCGGGATTGAATGCGCGAATGTGGTATGCCGACCACGCTATGCATGGCGCCGTGTTGCGACGGTCCGGCTCCAGCAGAATTTGGTCGTCGTCGAGGTCGGGCAACTGCTGCTTTACCAGCGGCGCATAGCGTTCGTTGGTGAGAGCCAGTATGTTACGAGCGGGTATGATTGAACTGACGCGGTCGTAGGTCATCTGAAGCAACGTACGCCCCGTGCCGAAAAAGTCGAGAAACTGCTTGGGCACTGCCGTCTTACTGAACGGCCAAAAGCGACTTCCAACGCCGCCGCACATAATTACACAATATCTGTTTTCCATTTCGTTAAAGTTGATTAGGTTTCTTTTTAACTGTGCTAAGTTAATACATTAAATGTTCATAAGCAATTATTTTAAGCCTATTTAAGCTATGTTTTGCAACAGTGTTTTATAACGAAAGGAGGCTGCAGTGTCAGGTCGACACGACAGCCTCATACCAATTCACCATTACGAGTGTAACAACAACTAAACGATTCTTTTTGTTCTCATTATCATCGGCTAAGAAGTCCGACAATAATGGAAAACACTACTAAACAAGTATATCAGTATCGCAAAGATAATCGCTTTTTTTAGAGGTTGTCAACTTTTTTCGTATGTTTTGCAACATATTTCGACCACACAACAAAAAAAGATTACTTATCTCCCGACAAATAATCTTCATAGATC
>JBJEDP010000147.1:0-6518 GCA_051872175.1 Candidatus Limisoma sp. | reverse complement strand
GAGGTAAGAGGTAAGAGGGGCGCGTATCTACTGTTTGCCGGTTGCTTTGCGGTAGATTTTGTAGGAGAATGCGGCGACGAGCATCGACATTATCGGGCTGAGGTAGTTGAAAAAGCAGTAGGGCAGGTAGGTCAGCGTGGGCACGCCCAAGACGGTCGACTGCGTCATGCCGCAGGAGTTCCACGGCACGAGCACTGAAGTCACCGTCACCGAGTCTTCGGTGGTGCGGCTCAGCAACTTGCCTTCGTAGCCTTGTCGCTCGTAAATGTTGCGGAACATATTGCCTGTCAGGATGATACTGATGTATTGGTCGGCGGTGGTGAGGTTGAGGAAGAGACCCGAACATACCGTCGACGAGACGAGCGAGAAAGTCGACTTCATCATGCGCGCAAACATCGACGTGATGCTTCGCAGCATACCGCTCGCGGTCATCGTTCCGCCGAAACACATCGCGCAGAGGATTAGCCACACGGTGTAGAGCATTCCCGCCATACCGCGGGTCGAGATGAGGTCGTCGACGAGAGCATCGCCGCTGCTGAGGCTTGTTTCGGTGGTCAGCATCCTCATAGCGCCCTCGAAAACCGGGCGGTCGCCGTGCCCCAGCGAGGCAAGGATGTCGGGTTGGGCAACGACGGCGGCAATGGCAGCCATGACCGTCGAGGCAAAGAGCGTGATGAGCGTCGGCACGCGGCGCGCAATGAGTACGCCGGTGACAATCGGCACGATGAGCAGCCACGGGCTTATGTTGAACCGCGCGTTGAGCACGGCGCTAATCCGGTCGATTTGCGAACTCTCGGCAACGTCGCCGGTGATGCCCGCTACTACAAAGATTATCAGCGTGATAACTATCGACGGGATGGTCGTATAGAGCATATATCGGATGTGGTCAAACAGCGGCGTATGCGTAACCGAGGCGGCGAGGACGGTGGTGTCGCTCAGCGGCGAAATCTTGTCGCCGAAGTAAGCGCCCGAGATGATAGCCCCGGCAATCCAGCCGTCGCTGTAGCCTTGCGCTTGCCCGATGCCCATCAGAGCGATTCCGATGGTGGCAATGGTGGTCCACGAACTGCCGGTCATTACCGAGACGAGGATGCAGATGAGGCACACCGTGGCGAGGAAAAATCGTGGATTGATGATCGCCATGCCGTAGTCGATGAGCGTCGGCACAACGCCGGAGAGCATCCAAGCGCCGCTTAATGCGCCGATAATCAGCAAGATAATCGTTGCCGAGGCGATGCCTTTGATGTTGTCGACGATGGCATTTTCGAAGCGCGCCCACTCGATTTTGTAGAACGCCATGCCGATGGCTATGGTCAGCGCCGACGCCACGAGAAGTACAATCTGGCTGGGACCGCTCAGAGCATCGCTGCCGAACGAGCTGACGGCAACGTAAAGCATTGCCACCATGGAGATTATCGGCACAAAAGATACTATTGGCGAAGGCGTTTTACTCATTTCGTCTCGTTGCGTTTTGTCAGTTCGGGATATTCCACGCGGGTGTGGTAGATGGTTTTCAGACGTGAGATGAACACGCGTTTGATGCTTTCAACGTCGCGGAAACTCAGCGGCGAATCCTTCATCAGCCCTTGCTGAATCTGCCCGTCGATGATTCGGTTGACCAGCGCGGTGATTGCCTCCGGCGTATGCTCTTTGAGGCTGCGCGAAGCCGCTTCGGTGGCGTCTGCCATCATCAGAATCGACGTCTCCTTGCTGCACGGATTGGGACCGGGATAGGTGTAAGGCGCCGGGTCGACCGGCTCGCCGTTGTTGCGGTTGCACGCCGTGGTGTAGAAGTATTTCGCCACGTTTTTGCCGTGGTGTTCGCTGATAAACGCTTTGATGACCGACGGCAGTTTATGCTTGTCGGCAAGACGCAGACCGTCGGCGACGTGGCGTATCACGATTTTCGCGCTCTGCTCGGGCGTAATCAGTTCGTGCGGGTTAATGTCGTGCTGGTTTTCGGTGAAAAACACCGGATTTTCCATCTTGCCGATGTCGTGATAGAGCGCACCGGCACGTGCGAGTTGCGTGTTGGCGCCGATTTCGTGAGCCGCCTCCGACACCAGGTTAGACAGCTGCAACGAGTGTTGGAACGTGCCCGGACACTTCTCGGAGAGTTCGCGCAGCAGCGGATTGTTGACGTCGCTGAGTTCGACGAGCGTAACCTTTGAGGTAAAGCCGAAAAGGCGTTCGAACACGAAAATGAGCACGTAGGCAAACGAGAGGAAAATCGCGTTGATGCCGAAGTAGAGGAACACCTTCGGGTCGATAGTCATTATCGAGCCTTCCGACAGGGCGCAGAGCGCAACGGCAATCACGCAGTAGCCCACGAAGACGAGCCCGGCGGAGCGAATCAGCTGCGAGCGCTTGCTCAGCTCTTGTAGGCTGTTGATGGCGATAGCCGCCACGGGGAGGTGGAGCAGAATGAATTCGAGTCCGTCGTCGACGGCAAGGCTGCAGATAAGCGTCTGTATGATAGCTACGTAGAACGCCGTTCGCGAGTCGAAAAACGTCACAATCAGTACCGGTACGATGGCAATCGGGATGAAATATACGCTGTTGTGGAACGTGTGGAACAGAATGAACGAAGCCACCGAAAAGGCTGTGACAAGTGCCACGACGAACGTGATGCTGCGCAAGTTGTAGTAGATGTTGTGGCGATAGAGGCGGAAGAACGTGTAGAGCAGCCCGATGAGCATAACCACGATGAGGACGTAGCCCGCCATGGCGTAGCGTTCGTCGTCGGTGTTTTCGCGGCTGTCGAGCATCTTCTTGTAGGTCGAAAGCAGGGCGGCGGTCTGTGGGGTGACGATTTCGCCGCGGTCGATGATTCGCTCGCCTTGCTGGATGATTCCGCGCGAGATGATAGCCGACTGGTAAGCCTCGTTGAGCAGGCGGTCGGTGGTCAGCGAGTCTTTGGTGATGTTAGGCTCGATAATCGACGCGATGTTCTGATTGCGGAACTCCGGCGACGATTCCATCACTGAGTCGAGCCACTGGTAAGCTCCTTTGACGGTGTGCATCTTCTCGGTCGAATGTGTGTTGGCGACGTTGCCGTCGAGCATACGAATTTTCGCAATCATGCGCCCGGTCGAGGGGTCGGTAGCCGATGCGTCGACGATGCCGTTGTCGTAGAGACGCTCGAGCAAGAATGCCGTTTTTGCGTCGCTGACGTGGCCGACGACGCGCGCTTTGACGCTATGGTCGATGGTGTAGACCGGCACGAAGCAGGCGTCGATGCTGTCTTTCTTGGCGCGGATGCCGGTGGAGTCGAGCATAATGGGCATGTCGAACGGGGCGGTCAGCAGCGAGTAGCTCCAGGGCTTGCCTACCTCGTATTTGTAGTCTTTGTTTTGGTCGTCGGGAAAGAAATAGGCAATAATCACCGCCGCCACCACGAAAAGCGCGAGGCGGTAGAGCGAATGTCGAGTGAATTTCTTTTTTACGTTCATAAAGCCTATTTAATACGTGCGGCGTAGGTGATGTCTTTGATTTTCTTGATTTGACGGCATAGACGGTCGACGATGCGAGCATCGCTGACGCGGAGGTCTAACTGACAGTCGAACACACCGTCGCTCGCCTCGATGTCGAGTTTGCGTATGTTGATTGACATGTTAATCGAAATCTCGTGGATGAGTTCTTGGAGGATGCCCATGCGGTCGATGCCTTTAACGCTGATAGTGGCAAGGAAGGTTGTCTGCAGGGGCGATTCGAGCCATTTAGTAGCCACGAGTCGGTTGCCGAAGCTGCTCTTGATGCGCATTGCCACCTCGCAGTCCATCTTGTGGACGATGACCTCTTCGTTGTCGTCGACATATCCGACGACGTCGTCGCCGGGAATCGGGTTGCAGCAACTTGCAATCTTGTAGTTCTGCACGCCGCCTTCGCTGCGCAGCACGTAGATTTCTTTCTTGTTAATCTTGTCGGGCGTGATGCTGTCGGTCTCCGTAGCGTCGTCGACGTCTTTCTTCTTGCCGGATGAGAATGGCCAGATGCGAGTGAAAATGCCCTGATTTTGCTTCTTGTTGGTAGCCTTCACCACGCTGTCGGTCAGCGCCACCTTGTCGTCGCCGACGGCAAAGTAGAGGTCTTCGCGGGTGTGGAAGTTGTATATGCCCATCAGCCTGGTAATGAATCGGTTGGCGTCGGGGAGATTGTGCTCTTCGATGGCAGCCATGACGGCGGCTTCACCCTTGTCGACAATCTTCTTGCGCTCCTTGCGCAGCGCCTGTTCCAACTTGCTCTTAGCCTTTGCGGTAACGACGAAGTTGAGCCATTCCGGGGTGGGTTTTTGCGTCTCGGAGGTGAGGATTTCCACTTGGTCGCCGCTCTGCAGTTTCTGCGAGATGGGCACCAGGCGGTGGTTTACCTTACCGGCGATGCAGTGCGAACCCAGTTCGGTGTGGAGCTCGTAAGCCACGTCGAGCACGGTGGCGTTTTTGGGGAAAGTTATGAGGTCGCCCTTCGGCGTAAACACGAAAATTTCGGTGGCAAAGAGGTTGAGTTTAATCGTGTCGAGGAAGTCCATAGCGTTGGGCTTGGGCTCTTTGAGGATGTCGGTGATGGTCTTGAGCCACGATTCGAGTTCCGACTCTTCGTCGCTTTCGCCGATTTTGTACTTCCAGTGTGCGGCAAACCCGCGTTCGGCAATGTCGTCCATCTTGCGGGAACGAATCTGCACCTCCACCCAGTTCCCGTCGGGACCCATAACCGTCAGGTGCAGAGCGCGATAGCCGTTGGTCTTGGGCGTGCTAATCCAGTCGCGGGTGCGCGTCGGGTGTAGTTTGTAGATGTCGGTAATAGCCGAATAGATGTTCCAGCAAATCTGCTTTTCGTTGGCGTCGGCGTCGCAGTCGAACACGATGCGCACGGCGTAGAGGTCGTAGACTTCCTCGAAGGGGATGTGCTTGGTTTCCATCTTCTTCCAAATCGAGTAAGCCGATTTGACGCGAGCGTTGATAGTGTATTTGAGTCCCATCTCGTCGAGTTTAGCCTTGACGGGGGTCGAAAAGTCGGTGTAGACGCTGTTGCGCTTTTTCTCGGTTTCGACAATCTTGTCTTTGATGGCTTTATATTTGTCGGGGTGCTCGTACTTGAAGCTGAGGTCTTCCAACTCCGTTTTGATGGCGAACAGTCCGAGTCGATGAGCGAGCGGGGCGTAGATGTAGAGCGTTTCGCCGGCAATCTTGTACTGCTTGTTTGGGAGCATCGACGAGAGCGTGCGCATGTTGTGCAGGCGGTCTGCCATCTTGATAAGAATCACGCGGATGTCGTCAGCCATCGTGAGCAGCAACTTGCGGAAATTCTCAGCCTGCGCCGACGCCTTGTCGCCGAAAATTCCGCCGGAAATTTTTGTCAGCCCGTCGACAATCGAAGCGATTTTCTTGCCGAAGTTCATTTCGATGTCTTCGACGGTGTATTCGGTGTCTTCGACCACGTCGTGGAGCAGCGCGGAGCAAATCGACGTAGAGCCTAAACCGATTTCTTGGCTGACGATTTTCGCTACGGCAATCGGGTGCAAGATATACGGCTCACCGCTGCGCCGACGTATGCCCTTGTGAGCGTTTTTAGCGAACTCGTAAGCGCGCTTAATGATTTCAACCTTTTTGCGGTGATTGCTACGAAGGTAGCCGTTGAGCACGTCTTGAAACGCCTCGTCAATCAATTTTTCCTCCTGTTCCTCGCTGAGATTCAGGCTGTTATAGTCTTTCGCTTCCACATCCATATTCTTCGACAATTTTTGCAATTTCACAAAATTAATGATTTCGCTGCAAAATAAAGCTATAAAATTGATTTTTTTTTGCGAAAATGACAAAAAGACGCCTTCCAGGTGGGTTATTCGGCATCTGCGACGCGGTTATCCGGCGGAGCATCGCACCTCGGCGCGACCTGCCATGGGTGCGAGTGACTGAGAGCTGCTTTCGTCGTTAAATGGATATTTTTGTCGTAAAATCGTTGATTTTCACAATGTAGACACCGTGGCTGAGGCTGCTACGGTCGAGCGAGAACGAGTCGGAAGCCGTTGTATCGACGATGGTTCGTCCGTCGAGGGCTACGACGCAGACGCGACTACCTGCGGGCAGGTTGCGGAACACGATTTGCCCGGGTGTGGTCGCTACGAGAATAGTAGAACGGTTGAGCGACGTTGTGCCGCCGTAGTCGACAAAGTCGATGCTCTCGACGGCGTCGATTTCGTAGGTCGTCGGCTCGTTGCCTAAGGTCGTGATTTGCAACGATTCAGCCTGGAAAGAAATCTCCGGACTGTCTTCGAAGAGGAAAATTGCGGGTTCGCCCGATTTGAGCGTCACCTGCAGCGCATTCGGCTCGGCGGCGCGAGCTACGCCAAACAGCAGTGCGGCAACCGTCGCAATTGCAATAATGATTAGTCGTTTCATAACCTTTTGTTCTTATTTTGAAGAAAATTTTACTTATTTCTTAAACGGATTAGTTTTCGGTTGCAAATTTATAATATTTTTATAGAATATTATGTGAAAACGACAAAAAAATAGGAGAGAGGA
>JBJEDP010000146.1:0-1514 GCA_051872175.1 Candidatus Limisoma sp. | reverse complement strand
CTATACGCGTTGCTAAAAGGTTGCCACTCGTCATTAGCTACGACCTCGTGGACATTACAGGCGACTATGGTTTTCATCAGGTGATGACAAATGAAGATACAAGCAGTTACTTCCGAATCATGAAGACCCTTTCGGGAAAGAGCATTGATGACCTTGAAGAACTGAAACGCGAACTTCATCTTTATCATTCTTCAACTTACAGCAGAAACCTTATTAAGCAACTGAAAAAGCTTTCTCCTAATAAAGACATCGGCTTCCCGCTGATTTACCATGTGGGACTATATACCTCAAAAAACGAAAAAGCAAATCGGGAAAAAGGAATAAGATCCCCACGCATCTTCTTTATGATGGGTAAATACGGAATAATCCATATTTTGTTTTTCGACCCATTTCACGAGATATTACAAAACCCTTAACAATAAAACATTCAAAACATCATTATGGAAAAAAGTGCGTTGCAAATTGCACGTGCCGCCTACCAGCCCAAACTTCCCCTCGGCTTGCGCGGCAATGTGAGCATCAAAGAAGGACAGCCTACTGAAAGCGTCGGCAATCAGGCCGAGATTAAGGCACTCTTCCCCAACACCTACGGTATGCCGCTCGTTGAGTTCGTACCCTCTGACGAGAAGCGTGCTTACGCGCCGATGAATATCGGTATCATTCTCTCCGGCGGTCAGGCTCCTGGCGGGCACAACGTGATTTGCGGCCTGTACGACGAACTGAAAAAGCAGAATAAGGAAAACAAACTTTATGGCTTCCTTATGGGTCCCGGCGGTCTCGTTGATCATAAATACATCGAACTGACCGACGAAATCATTGATGAGTATCGCAACACCGGCGGCTTTGACATGATCGGTTCCGGCCGCACGAAGCTCGAAGAGGAAAGCCAGTTCGAGAGCGGTATCAAGATTATCCGCGAACTGGGCATCAAGGCCATCGTCATCATCGGCGGCGACGACTCCAACACCAACGCCTGCGTCCTCGCTGAATACTACGCTGCAAAGAACTACGGCGTGCAGGTAATCGGTTGCCCGAAGACCATCGACGGCGACTTGAAGAACGACCAGATTGAAACGTCATTCGGTTTCGACACGGCTTGTAAGACCTATGCCGAGGTTATCGGCAATATCCAGCGCGATGCCAACTCCGCTCGCAAATACTGGCACTTCATCAAACTTATGGGACGCTCCGCCAGCCACATCGCCCTTGAATGCGCCCTCCAATGCCAGCCCAACGTTTGCATCGTGAGCGAAGAGGTTGAGGAAAAGAACCAGACGCTCGACGACATCGTAACCTATATCGCCGGCGTTGTGGCAAAGCGTGCCGCAAACGGAAATAATTTCGGTACGGTGCTCATACCCGAAGGCCTCATTGAGTTCATCCCCGCAATGAAAAAGCTCATCGCCGAACTCAACGACCTGCTCGCTACGCCCGAAGGCGAAGCAGTTGAAGCTGCCGCCAAGCGCGCATGGGTGATCGAGCATCTCTCTGCCGAGAACGCTGCTATCTATCAG
>JBJEDP010000145.1:0-6581 GCA_051872175.1 Candidatus Limisoma sp. | reverse complement strand
ATAAAACGCCTCTATCTCTGTTAATGATTGTTAAATATGCTGTCAAACATATTTTGTGTATTTTTTGAATTGTTCCTATTTAAACAATTCGGAGTGTGAGCCGAGGCGGATGAGGTCTATTTGGTCGGTTTTTGGGTCAAACCATATTAGTAGAAAGTCACCCTCAATGTGGCATTCCATAAAACCGTCATAATTACCTGTAAGCATATGTGGATAATATTCAGCCGGAATTGGCGTTTCCGATTGAAGCATATTGAGTATGGTCAACTTTCTTGGGATTATTTCTAAATCGTTTGTAATCCCTTTTGAATTGCGTGGTGGGATGTAGTCTTTTCATAATCCCATAGAGCGTTCGAGGGCCTTGACTGAGGTTATGTCAAGGGGTGCGGAGTTGCGCAGGGAGCCACTTTGTGCCTCTTTCATTGCAGCAATGGTTGCGTCGTTTGGTTCGCGGTATGCGGCGTCGAGAAGCAGGGTCTCAACGTAGTTGTTTAGACTTCTATTCTCACGCTTGGCAAGTTGGCGCAGTCGTTCGATAAGCTCGACCGGCAAGCGAAAACTTTGAATCTTCTTGGGAAGTGCTATATCCATATCATATTACTTTATGCTGCAAATGTAATGCATTTGTATTACATTTGCAAACATTGTAATGAATTACTTGCAATAAACGGCAAAACAAAGTGGGTGCACCGAGATTTTCGATACACCCACTTTGTTTGTTTTGCGAATTGTCGTCTTACTTCAGAGCGGCAAGGCTTTCGCGAAGCGTTGCAATTTTTGCTTCGGCGTCGGCTTGCTTTTTGCGCTCCATTTCGATGACTTTTGCAGGCGCGTTGTTGACAAACTTCTCGTTGCTGAGCTTCTTCATTACGCTTGCGAGGAAGCCTTCATAGTACTTCAGGTCTGCCTCGATTTTCTTGATTTCTTCTTCAACGTTGATGTTGTCAGCCAAGGGGACGGCAAATTCGGCAGTTCCGACGAGGAATGATGCTGCCGCACCGTCTTTCTCGGCAACGCTGTCGATGCTCGAAAGGTTAGCAAGTTTTTCGACAATCGGCTTAGCCGGGCAGGTTGCGCCGCCAAGCATTTGCAGCTTGAGCGCCTCGCGGTTGGCGATGTTTTTCTGCAATCTCACGGTGCGAACACCGGCGATAATCTCTTTCGCAATTTCGATGTCGGCAACGATGGCTTCGTCAACGGGTTGTGCCTTAGGTAATTGCGCAACCATGATGCTTTCGCCGTCTTTGCGCTCTGCGATGTGTTGCCAGAGTTCTTCGGTGATGAACGGCATAAACGGGTGGAGCAGACGGAGCAGGTTGTCGAAGAATGCGAGGGTAGCATCCATAGTGGCGCGGTCGATGGGTTGTCCGTAGGCGGGCTTCACCATTTCGAGATACCACGACGAGAATTCGTCCCAGAAGAGCTTGTAGACAGCCATCAGGGCTTCCGAGAGGCGGAATTTGCTGAACAGGTCTGCAACTTCGGCAAGCGTCTTGTTGAGGATGGCGTCAAACCAGCGGATGGCGATTTTTGCGTATTCTGGTTGCTCGATGTCGGCAACATTCCAACCTTTGACGAGGCGGAAGGCATTCCATATCTTGTTGTTGAAGTTACGACCTTGTGTGCAGAGCGACTCGTCGAAGAGGATGTCGTTTCCGGCAGGCGCGGAGAGCATCATACCCATACGCACGCCGTCGGCGCCGTAGCGTTCCATCAATTCAATCGGGTCGGGAGAGTTGCCGAGCGATTTCGACATCTTTCTGCCCAGTTTGTCGCGCACGATACCGGTATAGTATACGTTGCGGAACGGCATTTTGCCGATGTATTCGTAGCCTGCCATAATCATTCGGGCTACCCAGAAGAAGATGATGTCCGGACCGGTTACGAGGTCGTTGGTCGGGTAGTAGTAGTTGATTTCTTCGTTGCCCGGGTTGTTGATGCCGTCGAATAGGGTGATTGGCCACAACCACGACGAGAACCAGGTGTCGAGTGCTTCGTCGTCTTGGCGAAGGTCGTCTTGAGTCATGTCGGCTTTGCCGGTCTTTGCTTTGGCTTTTTCGAGAGCTTCACTGATAGTCGGTGCTACAACGAAGTCGTTTTCGCCTTCGCCGTAGAAGTATGCCGGGATGCGGTGTCCCCACCAGAGTTGACGGCTGATGCACCAGTCCTTGATGTTCTCGAGCCAGTTTTTGTAGGTCGATTTGTATTTTGCCGGGATAAACTTGATTTCGTCGTTCATCACCGGAGGCAATGCGATTTCGGCAAAGTGCTTCATGTCGATAAACCATTGCAGCGACAGACGCGGTTCGATGGGCACGTGTGTGCGCTCCGAGCAGCCGACTTTGTTGGTGTAGTCTTCGATTTTTTCCATCAAGCCTGCGGCTTGCAAGTCTTTGCAGATTTGCTCGCGCACGTCGAAGCGGTCCATGCCGACATACATTCCGGCAACTTCGTTGACCGTTCCGTCGGCATTGAAGATGTCGATGGTCTCGAGGTTGTGAGTCTGACCGAGCATATAGTCGTTTTCGTCGTGTGCAGGCGTCACTTTCAAGCAGCCCGTACCGAATTCGATGTCGACGTAGCGGTCTTCGATAACGGGCACTTCGCGACCTACTAAAGGTACAACGACGCGTTTGCCCTTGAGCCATTGGTTTTTCGGGTCTTTCGGGTTGATGCACATAGCCGTGTCGCCCATAATTGTTTCCGGACGCGTTGTGGCAACCACGGCGTAGCGGCGTCCCTGCTCGTCGCGGTGCACGATTTCGCCTTCAGCGCCGGTTTCGCCCGAAAGGTCGTCGTTGGCAACGTAGTAGCGCAAGTAGTAGAGTTTGGATTTCTCTTCTTGGTAGTATACCTCGTCGTCGCTGAGCGCAGTCTTGTTCTTCGGGTCCCAATGCACCATGCGCAGACCTCTGTAGATGAGGCCTTTGTCGTAAAGGTCGCAGAACACCTTCGTAACGCTCTCGCTACGCTTTTCGTCCATCGTGAATGCCGTACGACTCCAGTCGCACGATGCGCCGAGTTTTTTGAGTTGCTCGAGAATTATGCCGCCGTGTTTGTGAGTCCACTCCCAAGCGTGCTCCAAGAATTGCTCGCGAGTCAAGTCGCTCTTTTTGATGCCTTCGTCGGCGAGTTTCTTCACTACCTTAGTTTCGGTAGCGATGCTGGCATGGTCGGTGCCGGGAACCCACAGTGCATTCTTGCCTTCCATGCGTGCGCGACGTATCAAGATGTCTTGAATCGTGTTGTTGAGCATGTGACCCATATGCAGCACGCCTGTTACGTTTGGCGGCGGAATGACAATTGTGTAAGGCTCTCTTTTGTCGGGGGTCGACTTGAACAAGTCGTGGCGTAACCAATATTCATACCATTTGCCCTCTACTTCGTCGGGGCTGTATGTCGAAGTTATTTCGCTCATAATTTATTTTGTTATAATTATTTTTCTTTGCAATGCCGCTCGCGGCAAAATCGTCTGCAAAGGTACTAACAATTAGCGACAAATCGTTTGCCTTAGGTTGAAAAAATGAACCGAGCCGAGCAAAAAAGCTCTTACAATGCGAATTTGAACGATATGCCTTCGACGGTTAGGATGTAGATTCCTTTGTCGAGGGTGAATGTTTTTTCGGCGGTTTTGCGGACGATGTTGCCCGACATGTCGCAGACCGTAGCTTCCGATTCGGGCGCTGCACCCATGATGCGAACCATGCCGCTCGAGGCGCTGACCTTGATGCTGTCTGCCGCGGTTTGGTCGACGCTGCCTTTGTCGCTGACGTAAACCACTGAAATTACGGCGTCGGCAGTGAGTTTCGGCGTCGTGTAGCGGTAGTCGGCATCGAGACTGTCGAGGATGTCTTCGCCGTTGAAAGTCACGGAACTCAAGCGGTATCCGTCGACGTTGTCGGGGAATACTTTCACCGTGGTTGTCTTGTTGTACGGCACTTCGACAGCCACTTCACCTCTGTCGGGGAAGAGAACGGACAGGCTGACCGGCTCTTCAACAATGCCGCCGGGTAAAAATTGCGTGTCGTAGAAGTTCCGCCAAATTTCGTGGTTGATATATTCGTCTTCGCTGCTCTCGTAGACAAACAGAGGCGCATCGTATGCACTTTGAGAGAATGTTGTCTCGGAAATTGTCGGAGGCACGGCAGCGCGACAGGTTACTTTTGTCGGATTGCAGCCATAAAAAGCCATGTCGCCAATCTTCTTTACCGACGGCGGTAGGGCTATCGAAGAGATGTCGCTATAGCCATAGCATAAATAATCGGGAATGGTTTCTACTGAATTTCCGAAACTGAAGTTCGTTGGGGTTATACCCGCCGGGAATGGCAGAACGCCGGTGTAGTTGATTGGCTTCCAGGTTATAGACTTGATGCCCGTACAGCCGGCAAGCGCGTTTGTGCCGAACGATTCAACTTGTTCTCCGATGGTGATATTTTTGATAGAGGTATTGTCTTTAAAGAAGTCGTTTGGTACAGTCGTTACATCGTCACCGATAATGACGGACGAAATCGGGCATCCGGCAAATGCCGAATTCGGGAAATCGGGATAGGAAGTAGCATTCCAATTCAGAAGTTTGATGCCCGTGCAGCCGACAAAAGCTTCTGTGCCAATCGAATTGACGGAATTTCCGATAGTTAGCGTATTGAGTCCGTAACAATCATTGAAAGACCAGTCACGAATCGTCGTTACCGTATCCGGGATGATAAGATTTGTAATTTCAGTCCCATTTAGGTAAAGATGATGAGCGTAGTAAAGTGGGTTGGAAATGTTATTTCCGAAACTAATATTACACCATGCCTCGAGGTCGGAAATCTCAACTTTTTTCAGTCCGGAGCATGTATCAAATGCACCTTTTCCAATCTCGGTGACCGAGTCGGGGATGATTATTGATGTCAGACCTTGGCAGTTATCGAATGCATAATCACCAATTTTGGTGACCGAGTTTGGGATGGTAAATGATGCCAGCTCGTAACAAGTTCTGAATATTCCTTCTTCAAGCGTAGTGACAGAATTGCTCATTGTTACGGATGTAAGTTTGCCGCATTCTACAAATGCTTGAAAGCCAATCTCGGTTACCGAGTCGGGGATGACAATTGATGTTAGACTTTCGCAAGCCGCGAATGCCATACGTCCAATCGTATTGACGGAATTTCCAATAGTTATAGACGACAGATATCTGCAAAATATAAATACCTCATCTCCGATAGTGATGACAGAATTCGGGATAACTACCGATGTTAGATTTTGGCAGTGACAGAATGCTCTATTGCCAATCTCTGTGACAGAATTGCCTATAGATAACGAGGATAATGCATTGCACATTTCAAATGCAGATTCTCCAATAATAGTGACCGAGTCGGGGATAATTATCGACTTCATACTCTTGCTCGCTAAAAATGCAAAATTCCCAATTTTGGTGACCGAGTTTGGGATAATTACCGATATTTGACCTTCGCAAAATCCGAATGCCAATTTGCCGATTTCGGTGACGGAGTATGTTTTGCCGTCGTAGGTAACTTCGGACGGGATAACTACGTCGCCGGAATAAGAGCTTTCCTCCTCCTCTCGGTAGGTTACACTGACGGTTTCGCCGTCGGGGTTGATGTTGTAATATATGCCGTCGACTTCGAAATCGTAAGCGTACGACAGGATTGGCATTAAAATCAGTGCCAACAATGAGCAGATTTGTTTTTTGAGTGTCATAGTGGTTATGAGGTAAGAGGTAAGAGGTAAGAGGTAAGAGGTAAGAGGTAAGAGGGTCGCTTGGCTATTTTTTGCGTACGAAGAGGTTGATGGGCATAATGGGTAAGACCGGGTTCGCCGGCGCAAGCCTACTCTTACCCATTACCTTTTAGCTTTATCGGTCTTATTCGAGCGGAACGTCTGTGGTTATTGAGTAAGTTCCGTCGATATAATGGTAGCCTAAAGTTACTTCTATCGGGAAATATTTTGCAACAAAAGAGTCAAGTCGGTCCACTTTGTAGCCTTTGTTGTCGAAAATCGTGTGAGTGTTGTAGTTGTTTATGATTACATTCTCTTCGGTATCGTAGAGTTGGGCGAAGTAGGTAACGGCAAGTCGAAGGTCGACAGATTCGCTGTCGAACACCGCGTCGGGATTAACTTCGCCGGTGATTACCATCTTGTAGTTGCCCGGAATCACCGTCAATCGGTTCATACCGTATTCCATATTTGTTGCGGTAATCGGCATCACGATGTCTTCGTTGTCGGTGTAGGTTACGGTCATTGTCATGTTGAGAGCATTGATGGTCGATTCGCTTGTCGATGTTGCGAATACGGCGTCGGCGAAGCCGAATTTTTGACCGTCGTCCGGAGTGTTGTCGTCATCGTCGCTACATGAGGTGAATCCCACAGCCGTTGCTGCAAAAAACAGCGCCAAAAGTGTTGATTTGAATTTCATAATGGCTAATTTTTAATTGATTAAGTATGATGTTTGCAAAATTAGCAAATAAAATTGGAAAAAAGTGTTTTTAAAGATTTATAAATTTAACCTGCATTATTCATACCATTCCTACTGCAAGGACTAACTGCCAACACCTTAGCGCAATGCTCGCTCTTCCTCT
>JBJEDP010000144.1:0-6591 GCA_051872175.1 Candidatus Limisoma sp. | reverse complement strand
ACTTTATAGAGTAATAATGAACATACTTAAACGATTGATTAGACGGATTCGCTTTCGTAAATCAATAAAAAGCGATGAGAGTACGAATGTAGTAGATGGAATAGTTAAAGCTCGAAAACTCTACAAGGAGTTATGTATGGAAGCTCATCCTGACAAACATCCGTTAAAACGAGACGTAGCACAGGATTTGACGCAACGCATTACCGAAAACAAGCACAACTATTCTGCTCTTGTTTCCTTAAAAACAGAAATTGAAGAGAAGCTGAAATGACGTTTACCTTTCAATCTCTTAGGTATCTCATAGTGTAAACTAAATAATACAGAAATATGGCAACACAAGTAAAATGCCCTTATTGCGGCAGTTATAACACATCGAAGACAACAAATGGTAAGGTAAGTGATATTCTTGCAAAAACAGGAGCGGTGGTTGGCGGTGCACTCATCAATATGGCTACCGGCGGTTCGCTAGGAATCATTGGTGCAAACATTGGTTACGGACGCACATGGCATCAGTATTGCTGCTCAGACTGCCACGAGGCTTTTAAGGTACGTCTCAGCGCATTCGGTGGTGTGAAGGAAATTCAGAAATATTGAAATTTTCCTGTTGAGAGAATTCTATGCCGCCTCCGCAGCAGCAGACAAAACTAACGAATCAAATGTATAACAGACTATGAAAACAAGCTTCTATTTTGTCCTGTGGATTGTGATTTATCCACTCCTTGACCTGTTCAACAGCTCGTTTATTAGCAACAGTGCCTTTATAATTGCCTTGGTAATCGTTTGGGTGCTGTCGAGGAAAATCGAGCGCATGATGCCCGACACCATAACATACGACCGTGCCTTGCAGACCGCACCGGCACTCGAAGACGTCTATACCGGCAACGTGACGTCATTCCGCAAGCGTATCTTCCAAGAAGCAAACGTAGAAATCGTGGCGGCTATCTATTTCATCGTCACAATGGTAGTCATCGCGCTTTCGATGATGAAAACAGGCGTAAGCGATTGGATTGCGTTAGTTGTATTCGGACTATTTACGTTTGGGTCAGTCTATCGCAGCATATCACTTCTTCAAGCCAACGCAAAACTCAAATCAAATCCCACGATTGAGCAATGTGAGGAGATAGCCACGAAAGTCTACGAACAAGATTGCGCGGCATATTGCGCGGCGCGTAACGAAACCCCGTATTCGGATATTCTGCCCGAGAGACCAAAACATTACAACGCCTTCAAAGTGGTCTCAATCATATTTGCCGTTGTCTCAGCGTTGTTCGGCTTCTATTACATCGTTTCGGGAGCAATCGTAATGCTTTGTAATTCTTCAGTCGAAGTCGGTGCACTTGCCGGAATGGTCCTCTTATATGGCACTTTAGCCGCCTACTTCGGCGTGAAAGATTTTATTGCGTGCATCCGCACTAAAACCCCATCGGCAAAAATTATGGAATAACTATTTGAATATGAAACATCTGCTGACGACAGTACTGCTGTTTACACTTATCAGTTGTACGCAGACCGAAACACATCAACCGGCAGCACAGGCTAAACCTTCGCACCGTATGCCCGCAGATACACTCGTTGCTGTGTCGACAATTTCGGTCGAATCGACTGATTTTATCCAAATACGACTGAACCCTGCCAAGGCCTATGTGACGATGGCAGATTCCGTTATGCCATCCGAGACCGACCCGACAATCGGACTATGTGTAGAAGCCGCATTCACAGGTGAGCTCCTGCCACAGTTTAAGAGCAGCAACGTCGCCGGCGATTACGTTATAGAAGGAAAGTTGCATAAAGGATACAAATGCAAAGCCAATACCGGATTCCTCTATGCCGACAAATCGTCATGTACGATTTCGTCGTCGCAGCATTGCAATCAGTGGATTGGCAGAGCACAAAAGACACAAGGCAGTCTGTTTCAACAAATGCTCCTTGTAAAAGCCGGGGCAAGCGTGTATCAAGGAAAGCCAATAAAGCTACGTTCGTCGAACATCTATCGCAGCGCATGCATAATGAAAGATGGAAGTTTTGCAGTCATACAGTCGAAAACCGCGCTGCCGTTAGGGCAATTCATCAAATCGTTGGTTGCGATGGGCGTACGAGATGCACTATATCTCGACATGGGCGGCGGCTGGAACTACGGCTGGTATCGCACCACAACCGCCTCCGCACCCGTCCGGCTGTTCAATTTTAAAAGTAAGTATCAAACCAACTGGCTTGTCGTAAAACACCGCAAATAACACAGCAACACCGCCGCAGACAACAGCATCGACGAGGGACTTCTTCCAAAATTGAAAAGCGACCTTGCTAAAATGAAAGGGTTTAGTGGAGGGTGAGGGTGATGAGGTTTGTGTATTCTGTTGATTATTAGATATTTATTGGCACAATGTCGCGTTTGGCATATTTTTTGCTTAATGTGTTGCAATCGTGGTATGTCTGTGTGCGACGGCGAAATCACTTGCAACGATTTGCCCATTGATATGCTGTCGGGCGAGGCATCGCCGACTGCCGACGATGCTTTCGATTTGAAGAGCGTGGAGCGTAACCACATCATCAAAAGTCCTTCGCCATACGAATGGCAACAAGACCGAAACCGCACGATTGCTCAAAATCGGACTCACAACACTCTATCGTAAGATTGAAGAATCCGGCATCGGCACTCTTTGAGATTGAGGAGCGCGTTTGTAACATGTTTTTTACAGCTTTGTAACGGTTTGTTTACAAAGCTGTTTCCGTTTTGTTACATGCCGATTCTAACTTTGCAGCGGAAAAATCAAAAAGTGTGTTTGTTTATGACTAAAACGATTAAACTTCAATTGAAAAAGCGGAATTGTTTGCTTGCCCTGTTTGTGGCTGTAATTTCTTTTTCATTCGTTATTAATGCACAAAATCCTGAAAAATGGAAATCTCTTGAGGCTGACGTGTGCTTCTTCATAGCCAACGACTTGGGTCGTAACGGATATTATGAGCAAAAGCCTATAGCCGAACTCATGGGTGTGATGGCGGAGACAATAGGTCCGGAGGCAATAGTTGCTGCCGGCGACGTTCATCATTTTGAAGGAGTTGCATCGACCAACGACCCGCTATGGCTGACCAATTACGAACTTATATACTCGCACCCCGAACTTATGATTTCGTGGCTTCCCATACTCGGCAACCATGAATATCGCGGCAATACGCAAGCCGTGCTCGACTACGCAAACGTGTCGCGCCGCTGGGAAATGGAAAGCCGCTACTATACTAAGGTGTTCGACGACAACGGCGTCAGCGTGCGCCTTGTGCTTATCGACACCACGCCTCTTATCAATCGCTATCACAACAGCGAAACCTATCGCGATGTGGATGCTCAAGACGTAGATGCACAATTGAAGTGGATTGACTCGACGCTGAAAGAGGCAACGGAGGATTGGGTGATTGTAGTGGGCCACCATCCTATGTATGCCCAAACGAAGAAGAGCGACACCGAGCAGCTTGACATGCAGGCTCGCTTGCTCCCCATTCTGCAACGCTACAAGCGGAAAGTGGATATGTATGTGTGCGGTCACATTCACAATTTCCAGCACATTCGCCGTGGCAACGACGGTATCGACTTCGTGGTAAACTCTTCGGCTTCGCTTGGTCGCAGTGTCGACCCGATGGAGGGCACGGTGTTTTGTTCACCCGTCGAGGGCTTTTCCGTGGTCAGCGCTTCGAAGGAGCAACTTTCTCTCTATATGATTGACAAAACAGGTTCTGTGATTCACGAGGTGAAAAGAACTCGCAAATAAAACACTGTAGGCAGAGTAAGTTTTAACTGCAAAACAATGTCTGTTTGATGAAAAATCGACAAAGTATGAGAAGAATCTGTCTGATAATTATTTCCTTGCTTTTTGTCAGCAATGCTGAAGCACGTCCTTTGAAGGGCACGATTCGCGACCTTCAGTCCGGCGAGGAAATTATAGGCGCTTCCGTAATGATTAAGGATTCGAAGACGTCGGGAACGGCAACCGGACTTGACGGCAGCTTCCGACTTGAAATCAATCGCTTTCCGTGCACCCTCTTATGCAGTTATGTTGGGTACAAACCGATGGAGCGTGTCGTTAATTCTGTCGACGACGATATCGAAATCGATATGGAGATGAATGCTCTGGCGCTCAACGAAGTGGTGGTAGTGGCAGAAAACACCGGTTGCTCGGAGGTCGGAGCACGTACTCTCGAGCGCAACTCACTTAATGTGGTCAACGTAATGAGCGCCAAGGCGATGGAACTTTCGCCGGACCTTACCGTAGCCAATGTGATTCAGCGCATGAGCGGTGTGACGATGGAACGTAACAGTTCGGGCGAAGGTCAGTATGCCATTCTGCGCGGCATGGACAAGCGTTACAATTATACCCTCGTCAACGGGTTGAAGATACCGAGTCCCGACAGCAAGAACCGCTTTGTGCCTCTCGATATTTTCCCATCGGAACTGCTCGACCGCCTCGAGGTGGTTAAGTCGCTTACCGCCGACATGGAAGGCGATGGCATTGGCGGTGCTGTCAATATGGTGATGAGAGATGCTCCGCAGCAACGACTCCTTGTGGTGAATCTGCAGACGGGCTACAACAGCCATTTCTTCGACAACGATTTCCAGTCGTTTGCCCATCGCGACATCGTAAAAGATAGCCCCAACGAAATATATGGCAACAACTATCCAACCGACGAAAGCGATTTCTCGATGAAAAGTCTTCACGTCGGTCGGCGCACGCCGTTGCCCGACATTGCTACCGGATTTGCTTACGGCGACCGATTCTTCGACAATCACTTAGGCATCGTTGCCGCATTAAGTTTCCGCAATGCCAACAAAGGAAAGACCAGCGACATGTACGACTCCGCGGCAGACAACGACGGAGTGCAGCGCATCACAAATCGCTATTTCTCTGAGAATCAAATGCGAACGGGGGCTCACCTCAAGTTCGACTACTATATTACGCAAAAACATAAGGTGGCTCTTTACGGCGGATACATGGATTTTCGTAACGCCCAAGTGCGCGATGCTTTCAGCGAGAAAGACGAAACGGTGCGACTCAGGTGGCAATGCCAATCGATAGCCAATGCGTCGCTCATCGGCGAGCACAAAATGGCTGACAACGATGCGTTTACCGTCAAATGGGGAGCAAACATCGCCGAAGCACGCCAGCGTACTCCCGACAACGTTCAGATTCAACTCAACAAAAACGCCGAGTCGACCTCGGTGTGGGTAAACAAGAATGTGGGAGCGATTCGCCGCTGGGAGCACAACTCCGACCGCGACATCGCCGGACATCTCGACCTCGGCTATCAGTTGCACTTCGGCAAGAGTACGTTGAGCGTTGAGGCAGGTGGAATGTATCGCGACAAGAAGCGCAACAGCTTCTATCACGAATACACCTTCCAGCCTTACGACGCATCGAAAGATTCGCCCTACGACCAATTTCGCGACAAGGACTGGACTAACTACGACGAGATTTCGTTCCGCTTGAAAAGTTTCAGCCTGATTGACCCGATGAACTATGATGCCACCGAGCGAATCGGTGCCGGCTACGGCAAACTCATTTATACGATAGGCAAATGGCAGGTTGTGGCAGGACTGCGTGCCGAGCACACAAGCCAGGGCTACTCGCTCTTGTATGCCACCGAGGGCAACGCAAACGACGGCGAGCAAAACTATACCGACGTTCTCCCGGATGCTCATATCCGCTGGAATGTCCACAAGAATGCAAACTTGCGCCTTTCCTACTATAAGGCTATCAACCGCCCGAGTTTCTTCGAGATTGTGCCTTATCACATCATCAACGAGGACTATAACGAATGTGGTAATCCCGATTTGCAACACACCGTTGCCCACAACTTCGACCTTCGTTACGAATTCTTCCCGCGCCAGAGCGAGCAAATCATGGCTTGCATTTTCTACAAGGACATCAACAACCCAATCGAATATGGTATGACCGCCATCGGTCAAGAAACATTCTACACACCGGGTAACTATGGCAATGCCTCGAATCTCGGCGTGGAAGTAGACGTGATGAAATATTTCAGCCACTTTGGCGTGAAAGCAAACTACACCTATACGCATTCGCGCATCACCACCGACAAGTTGCGCGAGATGACTGCCGACGACGGAAGCATCTACACCGTCTATGAGCAGCAGAGCCGTCCGCTCTTCGGTCAGGCAACGCACGTTTTCAACTGCTCGTTGCTCTACAAAGACGCCGCTACCGGTTGGGACGCGCAAGTTGCTGCCTCCTACACCGGCAAGCGTATCGCCGTCATCGAGCGATTCTACGAAAACGACAGATGGGATGCTCCGCTATTCCAACTCGATGCGAGTGTCGAGAAGAAGTTTAACCATGGCATCAGCATCTTTGCAAAGGCTCAAAACTTGCTCAACTCTTCGCTCATTCGCTACTACCATGCCAACGAGCGTAATGCCTCGCTCGAAAATGTGCGGCGCTACGATGGTGGCGTTGTCGAGCGCGAAGAGAAGAACGGCGTGAGCATTACCCTGGGCATCAGATGGCGACTCTAAACGACAACTAACGACAACAAGATTAATAGTTTTATATTTTAAGTATGAAAAGTGCAATTAAATTTTTGGCT
>JBJEDP010000143.1:0-1531 GCA_051872175.1 Candidatus Limisoma sp. | reverse complement strand
TTCTACTTTAACTGATGAGCGCAATCATATATATAGAATCGCTATCGGCAGGCTACCGCAAGCGCAAAAGCGTGACCACCGTACTTCGCAATGTCAACCTCGAGTTGCACGAGGGCGAGCTCGTCAGTCTGTTGGGCGCCAACGGTGCCGGCAAGTCGACGCTAATCCGCACCATCTGCGGACTACAGCCGTCGCTCGAGGGTAAAGTGGTCATCGGCGGCGAAGACGTGGAGCACCTCACCCCGCGACAACTGTCGAAAACCATTGCCTTGGTAACCACCGAGCGCACCTACGCAGGCGGCTTGACCGTCGGCGAACTCGTCGGACTCGGTCGGCATCCACACACCGGATTTCTGGGACGGCTCGACGAGCACGACCGCCAAATCGTTGCCGCAGCTATCGAAAAAGTCGGAATCAGCCATAAGTCGGAATCGTACGTTGCCGAACTCAGCGACGGCGAGCGCCAGAAGGTGATGATTGCAAAAGCATTGGCGCAAGAAGCACCCGTCATCATCCTCGACGAACCTACGGCATTTCTCGACGTGGCAAGCCGCATCGAAGTGCTGCAACTCCTCCACGACCTTGCCCGCGACGACCGACGCACAATCTTGATATCCTCGCACGACATACAGCAATCTATGGCGCTGAGCGACCGACTGTGGATTGTTACCGACTCTGGCGAAATCGTCAGCGGCGTGACCGAAGACCTCATCCTCGCCGACAAAATTTCGCTGCTCTTCAGCAATCGCAACGTGGCGTTCGATGCGGCTACCGGCGACTTCCTGACCACTCGCAAAGGCGCTCGACAAATAACCATAAAGGCGGATTCGGCGGAACTCCAAAAATGGATTTCCAACGCGCTGCGCCGCAACGACTTGCTCGCCCGTGAGGCGGAAAATCCTCAAATATACGCCCACGCTGCCAACGACATACGCCTCAACGGCAACCGGCTCGGCAGCATCGAAGAATTAATATCAGCACTAAAAGAGATAAATTGACCATGCGCGAAATAGACATTTACGACCTCAAACGAATGCTTCCCGACGAAGAACACGAGAAGCCTACCGACGACTACTTTCTGACACTTGCAAAATACATAGCCACACTCCCCGCCGAGATGAAAGTCTTGCCGGAATTGCCTCGCGACGTGGTTAACCGCCTGGCACTCAACCTTGTTGCCTACTATCAAGACATCATAGCCGACGCCGGCATCTGGCGGTCGTTCGTCGTGATGTGCCGCAAATTGTACGGGCGCCCCGTGCCGTTCTACGACGCCGACGACAACTATATCGACTTCGAACTCAACCTCATCGACGTACAATTCATCGCCTGGTACAGCATCGAATCAGCCCTTGGCTTCGAGGGCTTGGTGTCGCCCTACGACACCGACCTACTTCGCTTTGCTCGCAAGGTCGAACGACTGTTTCGCTACCTCTACGACGACGTGCCTACGCTCGAGAATTTCGCCTCGCTCCGCGAACTCGACCTCGCCGACCGCGAGCAAGTGCGCGACATCTTCAAAGCGTCGGGA
>JBJEDP010000142.1:0-1533 GCA_051872175.1 Candidatus Limisoma sp. | reverse complement strand
GCGTTGAATTTCGCGAGGTAGCATGCCGAGGTGCTTGAGTTTGTGTCGCGTCCTGTGACGTAGATGACGTTGTCTTTCACGCAGAAGTCGCGGTTGAAGTTGAAGTCGGTATAGCTCGGCATATTGCCGTAAGAGGCTGAGCGAATCCAAAGATTCTCGATGTTGTAGCATCCCGCCGGATTGTAGTCGGTGTTGTCGTAGGTCACGCTGTAGGAACTTTCGCTCGATGCGTTGTTGACCTTGAACGAACGGGTCTCGGAGTATGAGTCGTAGACGCCTTGCGCCGAGGTCTTGACGCGCCAGTAGTAGGTCGCGTTGGCGAGTGTCGATGCGCTGATGAAGAATTGCCAGTTGCCGTTGTCGGCAATTCCCCAGCCGTCGGGCGCTGACAGCGGCTCGGTGACGAGTGTGGTGTTGATGACCGTCGACGAGAACGACGACGAGGTCGACACTTCGAGTGTGTATTGCGTAGCGTTTACGTTAGTGAATTCCAGGAAGAAACTTCCGGCGACGGTACTGCCGCTTGTCGGCGATACGAGGGTAGTTGCCTCGGCGTATTCACGGCGAGGAGTGTTGAACGACCATACTTCCGAAACGGAGTTTTTATAGCCCTCTTTCGACGTCGTTACGCGCCAGTAGAGTGTTTGATTGTAGGGCAGCATCGCGGCGGAGATGGTCGTCGTGTTAGATTGTAAATCGGCGCTGTAGATTACGTTGCTGAAGCTCGCATCGGAGGCAATCTGCAGACGGTAGGTGCAACCTGCCACTTTCGTTCAACTGAAGCCGAACGACGAAATATCGTCGAGCGTAGAGCCGTTGGCGGGCGACTGAAGCGTCGTTGCGCCCGCGGGCGTCTTGTCGGCTGTGGTGAACGACGAAACGTCGGATGTGCAGTCCCAAGCGTTGTTTTCCGACGTGGTTATGCGCCAATAGTATTTCGTAAGTCCTTCGAGTTGCGTGCGCACGTTTATCGTTGTCGAGTTGGTTGTAAGTCCGGATTGCTCGTAAGCGATTGTCGAGAAGTCGGATTTGCTCGAAATTTGTATGGTGTATTTCGCGTTAGTGTCGGTTCCGGCGGTCCACGAGAATGTTGCGCTGCCTTCTACGCCGGTAGCTCCGTTCGACGGCTGCGTAAGCGTTACCTTGGTTGCAAATTTCGTAATTTCGTTGCTGTAACGGGCATCGTATTCGTAGCCGTATCGGTCGTAAACGGTTACTGCGAAATAGTAGCCGCTTTGGTATGCCGACGGGATTGCGTATTTGTTTGTGTAGGTCACTCCGAGCATGTAGTCGGAAGCAATTCCGCCGCCCGAAACGGTGCTCTGCACGGCGCTCGTTGTCTTCGATTCGGGAATGGCATAGACGATGTAGCGGATGTTCGATGCCGGAGCGTCCCAAACGAGGTCGGTGCCGCTCACTTCGAGGTTGTCGACTTTGCCATAGGTCGTTGAGCCTTTCTTCCACGACATCGTCGGCGGAAGAGCGGGCTTTTGATAGACCGTGCTGATGAGGTTGTTGACAAGGTCCAGGGTC
>JBJEDP010000141.1:0-6632 GCA_051872175.1 Candidatus Limisoma sp. | reverse complement strand
GAAAATGTCGAATAATTATAGTGTGTCTATTAGTCGCGGGCTACTTGCATTGAGCCCTTTGGCGGTTTTTCTGGTATCTTATTTGGTACTGTCGCTGATTATCGGCGATTTCTATAAGATGCCTTTGTCGGTAGCGTTTATTATCGCCTCGATTTGGGGTGTTCTATCGACGCCGAAAATGCCGTTGCGCCGACGCATCGACATCTTTTCGGGCGGCGCGGCAAATCGCGACGTTATATATATGGTGTGGATTTTCGTCTTGGCGGGAGCGTTTGCCGTGTTGGCTCAACGCACGGGTGCAACTGAGGCTACCGTCGACTTGACGCTCAATCTGCTACCTGCCAACTATCTGATGCCGGGACTCTTCTTGGCGGCTTGCTTTGTGTCGATGTCGGTGGGTACGTCGGTGGGTACGGTCGTCGCTTTGACGCCGGTTGCCGTCGGTATTGCCGGCGAAATAGGGCAGTCGGTGCCGATGTTTGCCGCCATTGTGGTCGGTGGTGCTTTCTTCGGCGACAATCTCTCGTTTATCTCCGATACGACGATTACGGCTACGCGCTCGCAAGGATGCGAGATGCGCGACAAGTTTAAGACCAATATTTGGTTGGCATTACCTGCTGCATTGATTATTTTCGTCGTTTACGTGTTTATGGGCGAAAACGTGTCGACCGAGGTGGCGCACGCCGATTCTAACTGGATTCTTGTCGTGCCTTACTGCGTGGTGATTCTCACGGCGCTGCTGGGATTGAATGTGCTTGTGGTGCTCATTCTCGGCATTGCGTGCTCGTTAGTGTTAGGCTTGGCGTTGACCGACAACGGAATCGTTGATATGTTTGGATTTATGGGCAGCGGAGTCGAAAGCGTCGGCAATTTGATTGTTGTGACGTTGTTGGCTTCGGGGCTGCTGGGACTGATAAAGCATAACGGCGGCATCTTGTTCGTCATCGAGCGTCTCTCGTCGCACATCCGCGGCAAACGCGGTGCGCAAGCCGTGATTTCGGTGCTTGTCGGCATCGTGAACGTGTGCACGGCAAACAACACGATAGCAATCATTACGGTAGGCGGTCTGTCGAAAGAAATCTCCGACAAATACGGGCTCGACAATCGCAAGACGGCGAGCCTGCTCGACACGTGTTCGTGCGTTGTGCAGAGCATTTTGCCCTACGGCGCGCAGGTGCTTATGGCAGCATCGCTTGCCGGAGTGTCGCCGCTACTGATTGTCCCCAATCTCTATTATCCGTTTGCTCTCGGCATGGTGGTTGCTCTGTCGATAGTCTTCCAATTTCCCCGACGCCACAGTTAGGGCAGTCGCTCAGAACTTTGCGCGGTTGCCGGCGATGATGGTCAGCATGCGGTCGGCAGACAGGTACTTAATTGCCATTTCCTGAAGTTTTTCGGGTGTGATTGATGCCACGCAGTCGATTTGGTTGCGGAAGTAGTCGCGCGGCATGGCGTTGCTAATCATTAGCGAATAGTATTCGGCAATCGAAAACGGCGTGTCGGTGCTTTTGAGCAGTTCGCCGGTGACGTGGAGTTTCACGCGGCTGAGTTCTTCTTGGGGAATCGGCTCTGCTTGCATTCGTTGCATTTCCGCGCGAATCTCGTCGACGACGCGGTAGGTGTATTGGTTGTCGCATTGGCAACTGATGTTGATAAGCGAATTGTTGCGCATGCCCGACAGATACGACGAAATGCCATAGGTATATCCTTTGTCTTCGCGAATGTTTTGCATCAATCGACTGCCGAAATATCCGCCGAAAGCGCGGATGAGAATGCGTAGCGGAATGTAGTCGGGATGCGTGCGAAGAATCGTTGGTATGCCGATTTTTATGGCGCTTTGTACGGCATCGGGTTTGTCGATGACTACTGTTTTCGGCTCGAAATCTTTGTGGGGAGCATCGTCGGCGCTCGAACCGTGTGCGCCGGTGTGTTGCGCCTTGCCAAATGTCGTGTTGACCATGTCAATCATCTTGTCGGTCACCTTGCCGGAAATCAGAATGGTCGAGTTTTGGGGCGTTGTCCATCGGTCGTGAAAGGCTTTTACGTCGGCAACCGAGATGTCGCCGATTGCTTGCTCGTCGACGTTGAGGCCCAACGGGTGGGTTTCGCCGTAGTATTCGCGCTGAAGAGCGACCAATGCTAAATAGTTGACCTTTTCGACGTTGACTTTCAGGCGTGCGGCGGCTCTCTTTTTGAGGCTCTCGAGCTTGTCGGCGGGAAAAGCCGGGCAACTCCACATCGATTCAAAACAGTCGAGAATCTTGTCGAAATTGCGATTGAGCGAATACACCGAAAGCGACGAAGCGTGCGTGAGGGCTTCGCTGACAAACCATGCGCCGTAGTAGTCGCCCGCCAAAGCGATGTCGTCTGCCGAATAGCGGGCAGTACCTTCGTTAGCCATCGTGGCAACGAACGTCGCCAGACTTGCTTTCGGCTGGTCGCAAATTCCGCCTTCGGTCACAATCTCGAGTTTGCAGACGTCTTGGTCGGCGGCATTGATGACCAATAGCGGCGTGCCGTTGTCGAGTCGAATGCGCTCGGGCTCGGCAAGGTCGGTTGCAACGACATTTTTAACCTCTATCGACTTCATCGTTACAAACGGTTGAGGCTTTCGATGGCGCGTTGTAAATCGGCGGGAGTGTCGATGCCGATGGTCTCTTTGTCGGTCAAACCTACTTTGATGCGATATCCGTTTTCCAGCCAACGCAGTTGCTCGAGCGACTCTGCGAGTTCGAGCGACGACTGCGGCAGTTGCGTGATTTCGTTAAGCACATTTGTGCGGTAGGCATACATTCCGACGTGCATAAGGTAGCGGTGGCTTGCCGGCCATGCCGATTGCTCGACGTTGCGAAGGTAGGGGATAACAGAGCGCGAAAAGTAGAGCGCATAGCCGTTTGCGTCGACCACCAACTTCGGCTTAGTCGGGTCGCTGAGCGTCTCGAAACTGCTGTCAGCCGACAGCGGGCGCGCAAGCGTTGCTATCTGTGTCGACGGGTCGTCGAAACAATTTTTGATGGCTTCTATTTGCTCGGGGTGGATAAACGGCTCGTCGCCTTGAATGTTGATAACGACGTCAGCCTCCTTGCCGGTTTTGCCGTATGCTTCGTTGCAGCGGTCGGTTCCGCTACGATGGTCGGCGCGAGTCATCACCACTTGACCGCCAAACGCATTGACAGCGTCGGCGATACGTTGGTCGTCGGTAGCCACATAGACGTCGTCGAGCGCGCGGCGTGTCTGGCGCCAGACGCGTTCTATCATTGTCATACCGCAAATGTCGGCAAGTGGTTTGCCGGGAAAGCGTTGTGATGCATAGCGTGCCGGTATGATTCCTATAAATTTCAAGCCATTCATTTCTTATTGGATTAGAGTGCAAAAGTAGCAAAAAATGGTGCAAATCGAGTGCAAAAACCGCTACCTCGTGAGGAAGTAGCGGTTTTGTAATCTATTGACAGAAGACTAAGCTTCGTGAATAGCCTCGCTCGGGCAGTTGTCAGCGCAAGTACCGCAGCTGATGCAAGTGTCGGGGTTAATCACATAGATATCGCCTTCGCTGATAGCTTCAACGGGGCAATTTGCTGCGCATGTTCCGCAAGCAACACAAGTGTCGTCAATTACGTAAGCCATTTTTGTTAAATTTTTAATTTGTTATTCTTTTTGCATCACAAAGGTAATAATTAAATTGAGAACGCAAAACATTGTGGGCGGAAAAAAGCAATATATGAATCGAAAATTTGGTATTCAAGGGATTTTATTCTTATTTTTGCATCTAAATTATCTGCGTTTGAATTATAATAAGGATGGCAGCAACATTCAGCATCATAACGATAACCTACAATGCGGAGCGCGAACTTCCGGCAACGTTGGCAAGCGTAGCGGAGCAGACGTGCACCGACTATGAATATCTGATTGTCGACGGCGCTTCGTCCGACGGCACGGTGGCTTTGGCTGAGCATAGTGGGATAGAGGGGATTCGCATCGTGTCGGAACGCGACGGCGGTCTCTACGACGCGATGAACAAAGGTATTGCTTTGGCTACCGGAAAATATCTCATCTTTATGAATGCCGGCGATGCTTTTCATCGTCCGACCACTTTGGCGCAATATGCCGAGGCTGCTCGCTACAATCCCGACATAATCTACGGGCAAACGCAACTCGTCGACGCCGAGCGTTGTCCAAGGGGGATGCGCCACCTTACGGCGCCGAAGGATTTGAGCTTCGAGTCGTTTCGACACGGTATGTTGGTTTGCCATCAGTCGATGGCTGTCCGCCGCCAAATGGCGGAGCCTTACGACCTGCAGTATCGGTTTTCGGCAGACTATGAATGGTGTCTTCGCTTCCTGAAAAAAATGCAGACGAGCCGTTATATCGACGATGTGGTTACCGACTATCTCACCGACGGCTTGACCGACCGCAACCATCGTGCGTCGCTCCGGGAGCGCTATCGCATTATGTGCAAATACTACGGCACCGTTCCGACCACGTTGCGCCACGTCGGCTTTGCTTTGCGCGATTTAAAAAGAAAATTGATAAAATAATATATAATATAGGTATGGAAAAGAAAACGATTAAAATAAATTCGCTCGACGAATTGGCGTCGTCGGCTCGTGAGTTTGTCGCTATGATGGGCGACTATACGGTTTTTGCATTCTACGGCAAGATGGGAGCCGGCAAAACGACGTTTATCAGCGCGGTTTGCCGCGAACTCGGCGTCGACGATGCAGCTAATTCGCCCACGTTCTCGATAATCAACGAATATCGTTCGGAGACCACGGCAGAACTTATTTACCACTTCGACTGTTACCGCATCGAAAATGAAGACGAGGCATACGACATCGGTGCGGAAGACTATTTCGACTGTGGTGCGGTTTGTATGGTTGAATGGCCCGAAAAGATTGAGGCGCTTTTGCCTTACGACACCGTTCGCGTTGATATCGTTGCCGACAGTAGTGATGTTCGTACCATTACTATCGAATTTCCCGAACTTTAGAATTTAGATTAAAAAACGTAAAATACACAATATGAAAAAGGTCTTATCTTTGATGCTTGTCATCGCAACGATGTTTGCATCATGCAGTCAGAGTGACGAATTGCTGATTGGCGGCAACGATGCCGAGACAGTGACGTTTACGCTCACTGCCGACGGCGTGGAGCAGACGCGTGCCGGCGAGGCGCTGCGCTATGTGATGGCGATTTACGATGAAACGGAAACGAACGTCGTGCTGGCGGAAACGGAGTTTGCAACGAGCAGTTTTGCCGTGCGTCTCGACCCCGGCAACTACACTTGCCTCTTCTGGGCTGACTATGGCAGCGAAAACTACGATGCCGCGAACCTGAAAAGCGTAGCCCCCAAAGACGACGCAACAAATGCCGAGGCTTTCTTTGCCAAACAAAGCATTACCGTAGCCGAAGGAGGTGCGGTAAGCGTTACGTTGCATCGTGCTGTGGCAAAAATCGTGCTCAAGGAAACTGACCGACTCGAACCGGGCTCGGTTACGATGACCTACGACGGTTACAAAGGTTTTGACGTTTCTGCCGGAAACGCCATCAATGAAGCAACATTCACCCGTGTTTTCACAATCGCAAGTGCTGTTGAAGCCTCGGTTGCATCTCCCGCAGAAGTTGGCAACGTCTTGATGTTGGCAAATCCGGCTGAGCGCGTTCTCCAAGACTTCAAAGTGAAGTATAACGACGAAGCCGAGAAGACCATCACCAACGTCCCCGTTCAAGCGAATTACGTGACAAACATCAACGGCAAGTATAGTGTTAATGTCGCTCAGCAGTTCACTATCATCGTCGACGACACCTGGGCAACGCCCGAGAACGAATACGACATGATTCCTTACGTCACCTTCTCAGCCGCAAGCGAGCAGACGTTTACGTTTAACTTTGACCCGCTCGGAGATGGCGGTGTGTTACATCTTGCAGAAGGGGAGTATTTTGAATATTCCGTCGGCGGTGGTGAATGGACGCGGTTTACGACAACCGTTAGCGATGTTCCCTTTGGCGGCGCACTCGGCGACCTCCGCTTGCGTGGCGAGAGACTCCTGGGTACCACCTTCGAAGAACAATGGACCAAGATTGCTTTCGGCGATGATAATGTAAAAGTATATGGTAGCGGTGACATCCGTACGCTCGTAGATTATAAAAACTATCGTACGGTCAGCACGAAACAAGCAAGATTTCATCGTCTGTTTTATAATTGTACCGCTCTTGTTACAGCTCCGGAACTTTCTTCTATGACATTGGCAAGTAGTTGCTATTCCAGCATGTTCAACGGTTGTACATCACTAACTGAAGCTCCTGAGTTGCCGGCAACAGTTTTGGCAAAGGAATGTTATAATGGTATGTTCTCCGATTGCACATCTCTAACTGCAGTTCCTGAGTTGCCGGCTACAGAGTTGAGTGGTTTCTGCTATTCTTCAATGTTCAGTGGTTGTACATCTCTCACCACTGCACCTGAACTCCCTGCTACAACATTGTCGGGTAGTTGTTATGCTTATATGTTCCGAGATTGTACTTCTCTTACTAAAGCGCCGGAACTCCCGGCTGCAGAACTAAATCCCTGCTGCTACCAAGGAATGTTTTCGGGTTGTTCAAATCTGTCGGAAGTAACGATGCTTGCCTCCAATATA